>CAZNXI010000005.1:3430-57273 GCA_964577005.1 uncultured Rheinheimera sp. | reverse complement strand
TTAAACTTGCTGTCAAGCGTCTTTTTAAAAGATTTTTGCAACTCACTTTATCACTCAGTTACTGCTATGTTTCTGGTGAAGCGCAGCGCCCCGTGGTATGGCGCGCATTATAGGGCGTTTTAGAAATGACGCAATAGTAATTATCAGAATTTCTTGAAAACCGACACCAACCGCACAAAAAGCAACCGAAACGCGCATTTTAACAACAAAAGCTCATGCCTATAGTTCTCTAAAGGCTATTTAATGGTTTAACACCACCATAATTGAAAGCTTTCTGGCCTACATTTACCTTATAAAGTTGGCATCCCGTTAGCTCGAGTTAAACCATCTCAACCTTAAACTCTCTCCTCTTTATTAGTAGCCAAAATTATTGTCACTATATGTAGTCTTAAAATGATAACTCCATAATTATCGCTGTTTATATGATTACCGGGCCAGACCTGTCGCTCCAAGGAGTGAAACTCGTAAGTGAAGTTCGCAAGTAATGCTGCAGCTTAAATAATAGTGGCTATATAGTAGTTTACGGTAGGACTTAAACTTCTTGGTCTGAACTTGTTAAAGCAATTCTTGTTATGGCACTAATAGCTATCTTTATTCAACTATCAATTTTGTGCCCCAATCTTTAAGAGCCCAAAGATGATAAGTGTTATTGTATTTATCCCCTCTTAGATGCCCTGCCATCTCAGCTTTGGTTCTCTAAAAGAAGAATAAGTAATTTAAGCAGCTTTAGGTTTGGTATCGCTAAAAAACAAAGTCTATAAAAGAAGGATAGTGAGTTGAAACTTTTTGAGCAGCCAAAGGCTGGTCCCGAAGGGATACCTGCATGGAATGCAGGCACAGCTTTGCTGGCCTGCGAAGCAGGTTTTTGCCATGGACGGCAAAAACAAAAAAACCGGCTTTAGCCGGTTGATTTGGTGCAGATGGAGAGACTCGAACTCTCACGCCTTGTGGGCACAAACACCTGAAGCTTGCGTGTCTACCAATTCCACCACATCTGCGATATGTTAGGCTATGCGCTTAACATGGCGTGCAGTATAGCGACTTTATTATTTTCGTCAACTGACAAACTGCACATTTTGTTAAGGCACATAGCGATCGTTTAATTACCAAACAGCACGCTTATTATTTAGCCTTTTTAAGCAAACCAATCTCTTCAAGCCGTTGCATCAAGTAATCATTTGAATTAATTGGCTCAGGATAGCGATCTGGATTCTCAGTACTGATACAACTTCCTAGTGTTTCAATAACAAAATCCGGATTAGGGTGCATAAAGAAAGGAATGGAATAACGTGGCTCACCCGCTGCCATACCGGCAGGGTTAATAACACGATGCGTGGTTGATGGTAAGACATGATTGGTCAACCGCTGCAGCATATCACCAATATTAACAACTATAGTGCCTTCAATAGTGGTTACTGGTAACCAGCTACCATCGCGACGCAAAATCTCTAGACCTGCTTCGTTTGACCCAACTAATAGAGTGATCAGATTAATATCTTCATGCTGACCTGCACGAATCGACTGCGTAGAGGTATCTTGAATGGGTGGATAATGTATTGGTCGTAAAATCGAGTTACCGTAATTTACCTTATCAGCAAAATATGTTTGCTCTTGCCCCAAAAACAAAGCTAAGGCTTCTAAAACCCTGTTACCTAACTTTTCTAATTCAGTATATAAACGATAAGTTGCATCTTTAAATTCAGGGTTCTCAGACGGCCATACATTCGGATACAAACTTGAATGGGGCGCTGGACCATCAAGTTCACGACCTACGTGCCAAAACTCTTTAAGATCAGGATGATTCGAATCTTTGGCTTTTTCTACCCCAAAACCGGTATAGCCGCGAGCGCCGCCTTGACCAGATTGAGCATAGCGCGCTTTTGCCTCATTAGGTAACGCAAAAAACTGCTTAACTGCTTTGTAAGTATTCTCTACCACGTCATCTGGAATACCATGGCCACTAATGCCACAAAATCCAAATTCAGTGTAGGCCTTGCCAATTTCGGCAACAAAGTTATCTTTGTCGGTGGCAAACCGTCTTATATCTAACGTTGGTACATGCTGTGTCATATAAAAGACCTGTTTTTAGCCTAAGTAAAAAAAGAACCCTGCTATCGCAGCGCTCATTAAGTTCGCTAATGTTGCAGCAAGTAAGGCTTTTAACCCTAACTCGGCAATATCAGCGCGGCGACTTGGAGCCATACCACCCAAACCACCTAATAAAATGGCAATTGAAGAAAAGTTAGCAAAACCACACAAGGCAATAGTGACAATAACCTGTGTATGGGCACTTAGCTCTTCCCGTACTTGCACAAAGTCGAGGTATGCGACAAATTCATTAATAACCAGTTTTTGACCAATAAAACTGCCGGCTGCACGCGCTTCATCCCAAGATACCCCAAGAATAAAAGCTAAAGGTTGAAATACATAACCAAAGATTAATTGTAAGGTGAGATCGTCTTGACCAAACCAACCACCAATACCACCCACAATACCGTTGACTAAGGCAATTAACCCTACAAAGGCCAGTAACATGGCACCAACATTTAGTGCTAATTGCATACCACTTGATGCACCCGCTGCAGCAGCATCAATTAAATTGGTATGTGGCTTCTCACCACCTATTTCTGTTAAATCGTTTTTTGGTGTTTCTGTTTCAGGCAAAATCATCTTGGCCATCAAAAAACCACCCGGAGCAGCCATAAAACTGGCGGCAATTAAATACTTTAATTCTACGCCTAGACCAGCGTAACCAGCTAAAACAGAACCAGCAACAGAAGCTAAACCACCCACCATTACCGCAAATAACTCAGAGCGAGTCATGGTAGGAATAAAAGGTTTAACGATAAGAGGAGCCTCGGTCTGTCCCACAAAAATATTGGCTGCAGCTGACATAGACTCAGGGCGACTAGTACCCAGTAACTTTTGCAAGCCGCCACCGATTAAGCGAATAACCCAAGTCATAATACCTATATGGTAAAGCACTGCGATTAGGGATGAGAAAAACACAATAATGGTTAATACGTGAATAGCAAAAATAAAACCTTGCGAAAAATTTCCCAAATCACCGAATAAGAACTGAATTCCCGCATTGGCATAACCAATAACGTTTGCAACAACTTGCGAAATCTCATAAAGCTTTTCTTGCCCATAAGGCACGTAAAGTACGAAAGCTCCGATCGCTATCTGTATGGCAAAAGCGCCACCCACAGTACGCCAATTTATGCGACTTCTATTTGCAGAAGCCAGATAGGCTACTAATAAAAGGACAACAATGCCCACTAATCCCATCATAGGTTTATTCCCAGGTTATTATTCTGCCAGGAGCTGGCGAATTTTTGCTTTTATAATATCGATAGCGATTTGATTTTTACCACCGCGGGTAACAACCAAGTCAGCATATTGTTTGGAAGGTGCAATAAACTCAAAAAAGGCTGGACGTACCGTGCTTTCATATTGCTCAGTAACTGAAGCTAAACTCCGACCACGATCTTCTAAATCTCTTTTAATCCGTCGTAACAAACAAATATCTAAAGGCGTATCCATAAAAACGCTAATGTCAAACTGCTCTCGCAGCTTTTCATCTGTTAACAATAAAATGCCTTCTACTAATATCACTTTGGCTGACTGAATCTTAATGGTTTCATCCAGTCGAGTATGTAATTTATAACTGTATTGCGGCATGGCAATGCTTTGCCCAGCCCGCAAGTTTTTTAAATGCTCAACCAGTAATTCATGCTCAAAAGCAGAAGGATGATCATAATTAGTGAGGATTCGTTGTTCAAAAGATAAATGGCTTTGATCACGGTAATAGGCGTCTTCAGACAAAATTGCAATACGCTCGCCACCAAGCTCAGCCACCAACTCCTGATAAACCGTTGATGCAAATAAACTTTTACCGGAGGCTGAAGCACCTGCGATAGCAATAATGGTATTTTTACCCATAAAACAGCCTAACGTTTTTAAAATAGCTGGTAATTATCGCTAATAACGAGGCAATTAGGAATAAAAAATCTAAAAAAAATGCCCGCATAGCGCGGGCATTGAGATAAAAGGTGTAGATTAGAATTTATAGCTCAGGCCAAGTCGAACTTCCCAAAGCGAAGGTTCAAGTCGTCTATTTTCAGCTGTAGGCTTTCTAAAATTATAAACATACTGACCTTGAGTATTAATACTCGCCGTTACCGCTGGCGTTTGTGAACTACCTTCTTTCACAACCCCCCAATCGTCATCAATAAAGTTACCGATATTCTCCATAACCAAATAGACACTACCTTTATGATTTGGACTAAAGCCAGCAAATTGTTGCTCAACCCTAATATCGAACTTATTCCACCAGCTACCACTGATTGCATTGCGAGGCATAATTGAACCTCTAAAGCCATCTAAGTTTTGCTCGGTAACCCAGTCATTAAAGGCCGCTTTATTTTGCTCTGATACAAATACCACTTGCGTATCATTAAGCGTCGGCACATATAAAAGTTGACGACTTGCATCATTGAAGCCTAAACCAGTAGATGAGCGGTTAAAAGTATAACCATAAGAATTGCTTCTCACAATTTGGCCAAATAAGCTAAACCGTGTCTCATAACCAGAGATAAACTCATGAGCATAAGATAAGTTCAAAGTAAAACGATGCGGAATTTCATAATCAGAAGTTGCCAACGATAGATTCTGCGTATCTGATGCAGCAACAAAATGATAGTTAGAAAACGCTACAGAACTATTCATCGGGTGAACGTCTTTTGCATCAACAAAAGCGTAGCCCAAAGTTGCATTTACACCATTTTCATACTTTTTCGATAACGACATAGAGACAGTGGTAGATTTACCGTCATCATTTTTGCGATTCGTTAACATAAAGTCGTTATCAAAACCTCGACGAGAGGTATATACAGGTCTACCATCTGGTGCAGTCGCTGTTTGATCTAAGGCTAGATCAGTTATTAATGCAGAATCTTGTTTTTTGCTATGAATAACATCCGCAGATAAGGTGTAGCCATCCAAGAAAGTATAAGTCGCACCTAAAGCATATTTCCACTCAGATGGGATCTTAAAGTTAGGATCAGTTACGTTTGTAGAAACATCAACTGCACTACCACCAACACGATCAAATAAGCTCTGTGGCACATCATAACCAGGGCGGCCTTGTCCGACAAGGGCTGCAGCATTTGGTCCTAAGAGCCTTACGTTACGTTCATTAAATTGACGATTTCTAACACCATCATTTGAGTAACTGTTAGAGATCCAAACATTTGGATTACCACCTGAATAAAGACCAATACCACCACGTACTTCAAGATCATCATTTACAACCCAGTTAATACCTAGGCGTGGCTGCAATAAATCTTTACCATCTAGGTTTTGCTGATTTGAAAAACCATAGCGTTGTTCAAAATTCGGGTTATTTGTAGGTAAATCATCACTGGTATACCAATCATAACGTAAACCCGCAGTAATGGTTACATCCGCACTAGGTAAACGATATTTATCTTGGAAATACAAAGTGTTGATTGCATATTCAAACTCACCAGCAGCATCTCTTGGATTATGAGAAGCCGCATTCCCATAATAAACACGCGCTATACCATTACGGAAATTATCTAAAGCACTAACTAAAATAGCACCTGTATTGCGATCAACTACATTTTCAAAACGATATTCACCAACGGCATGTTGAATGAACATGTTAAACACATCTAAATTCTCGTACTCATAACCAAAATACAATTCGTGATCATTTAGGTAGTAAGTCCCTGCCAACTTGAAGGATAAGTTATTATAGTTAAGCTCATTGGCTTGACGAGAGTCATCAGGCCCAAGATAAACCGTAACACCATTAACCCCTATAATTTGCACCTCACCAAAACCACTGGCAGCATCCAGAGAGTTTTGACGATTAGCTAGCTTTGAGTAACCTAATCTAACCTCAGTAGAAAAATCTGGGGTCCAGTCTGAGTAGAGAGAACTTACATAGGACTCTAACTTCGCACCACGCTCAAAAAAGTGGTTTGATAATGATAAACGGCTTGAACCTGCATCAGACTGTGAAATTGAAAAACCATCGTTGTAGTTATAAACGAAATTTAAGCGATGATAATCATTAATATTCCAGTCCAGTTTTACCAAGATTTTTTCATCTTCAACTGGCATGCTTGGAATAAGGGTACCAGGATCATAGTTGTATATATCTTTCGATATCTGTGTAATTTCGTCAATAACGCTTTGAGAAATAAGACCATTCACAAAAGGCGCATAATCAAAAATTTGCGAACCTTCAAGCTTTTCGTAAGCTATAAAACCAAAAAGGTTATTTTCAATTAACGGGAAACCAACATTAAATCCATAGCGTTTTTCGTCAAATGAACCCAGATCTTGCTTATCACCTTCAAGCTTATTACCTTTTAAGCTGTCGCTGGTGTAATCAATGAAAACGCCACCGCTTACTTTATTATCACCTGATTTCGTCACCGCATTAATGTTACACGAAGTAAAACCACCATACTGAACATCAAATGGTGCAAGTTCCACTGCAACTTGTTCAATAGCGTCAAAAGAAAATGGGATACGTTCTGTTGGGTAACCACTAGAGTTCAAACCGAAGTTATCATTCATTCTCACACCATCAACGGTGAGGCTATTAGAGCGAGGGCTACCACCAGCACATAAAATTGCGCTTGCGCCACTTTCATTAATATAAATACGTGGGTCAATACGAATAACGTCTTTTAAATCGCGATTAACCGCAGGGGCGAGCTCAATAGTTTGTAGATCAAAGCGGGCAGCTGGCGCATTGTCACCCGTAAAAGAAGAAAGCGCTGAACCAGTTACTTGAATACGTTCAACATTGACAGAAGCTGCTTCTAACGCTTTTGAAAATTGAAATGTTTCTCCTAGTGTTAGGAAAATATCTGTTAGTTCAGTATCACTAAATGCATCAGAATCGACAATAATTTTGTAAGGACCACCAACACGAAGGCCTTGCGCGTTAAAGGTTCCGTTATTGCTCACGACGACATTGCTGCTAGTCCCAGAAGGTAAATGCACAATGGTAACTTTAGTTCCTGCTGCTGGTTCACCCTGCGGCCCAGTTATTGTGCCTCGAATCGCAGAAGACGTATTTGCAAAAGCTGCGCTGCTGACACCTAAAGCAAGCGTCACAGCCAAAGCTAGATGTTTAATTTTCATATTGTTTTCACCTGGTAGTTGTAATTTATAAACTAAATCCAATTTAGTTTCAGCAGAATTGGTTAAAATCTGGTACAAAGACTATACGAAAAATATGTCATTTTCGTTACAGTCACCAAATCTCAGGAACTTATCAGTCGTTATTATGTCTAAGCTCGCTGTCATAACAGTGTAACATGTGTTCACTTACATGCTAGCAAAACAAACAACAAACGCTCAATAAACAGGCTTTACAAATAAAAAAATGCCAGTTTAGAACTGGCATTTTGAAATGTTTAATTTTTTACGTTAAATCTAAGATTTAGAAACGATATTTAACACCTAACTTTAGACGCCAAGTGGATTCAACATCGTTAAAGCGCTCCCAGTTATTGCCACCACGATTGGTAAATGGGTTAATGGTAATTTGACCAGTGGTTGGATTTACAGAGCGAATTTCATATAGGCTTTTCGAACCAAATCGCGTATCAAGTACCTGACCTTTAGAGCTATCTAGTAGGTTGAGGAAATTATCTACCGTGAAATACAGCTCACCCTTGTGTTCTTTCAAGAAACCAGGAATTTGCTGACGCACACTGATATCCCAAGTAGTAACCCAAGGTGAATTAAAACCACCTTTAGGCAAGTAACTACCAATATAACTGCTCAAGCCCATCGCTTCGATACCATTGTAGAAGCGCTCTTTTGCTGCATCGTTAGCAAAAGTGTATTGAGTATCGTCTGGTGAAGGAATGTAAGCTAGCATACCACCGCCACCAGCATTATAGCCTAAAGCCTCCCTTGCAGCAGAATTTACACTGGCAAGGTAAGTTAAGGTTTTACCTGATTTGCGCTCGAAAAACGAACTAAAGGTTGTACTATAGCCGTCAAAAAACTCTGTTTCGTAAGATAAGTTTAGTACAAAACGATGCGGTGTTTGATAGGGTGAAGTACCGACCAAGGTTTCATTACGATTGATCGCAATATTGTTACCAAAGTTTCCATTTGCAGTACTGGCTGACCCTACTGTCGCATTGGTAATGTCTTGGTGGGTATAAGACATATTTAGGTTAACACCAGACTCCCAACGTTTAGCAAAAGAGGTGGTAATAATATGTGAACGACCTTCATCGGTTGCATTCGTCATCATTAAAGCTGGTAACTGAGTCGCGTTACGATACAACTTACGACCATCACTTGTAGTGAAGAATACGTCACCAGCACCTACGTTGACCCAATAGACACTGTCTTTGGGTTTAACATAAGTATATTCAGTACTCCATAACACATTTTGTAGATACTCACCGATACTAAAACGGTAATCAGTTGCAATTTGATAACGCCAATCGGAAGGAATGTTAAAATTAGCATCATTAAAATTGATTTCTGAAAGCGCGCCTGAGCGGACATAATCTTTAAATGCTTCAGGTACTGTAGTGATGTCAACATTGTTAAGTGCATCACGCATGGCTTGAGTAATAGGGGCACGACTATTCGCAGTGACCGTATTAGTATCAACCATGTTTATACCATTATTGCCATAAGCATTACCGGCCCATACACTTGGCTGACCACCAGAGAAACGACCTATACCACCTCGCACAACCAGATCATCGGCAGCATCCCAACGGAAACCAAAACGCGGCAAGAAAATATCCAAACCATCTAGATTTTCACGGTTATCAAAACCTGTAGCTGTTTGGAAAGCTTCGTTATAAACCGGCACATCACTAGTAGTCATTAATTCATAGCGCAAACCAAAATTCAGCAATAAATCAGTGGTAGGCGCAAATTCGTCTTGCACGTAAACAGCATGCTCACCACGTTTAAAAGCAATAATCGAATCTCTTGGATCTAGCGTTGGCGAGTTTTTGTAGCGTAAGTTTAATGCTCTTCTATTCTCGAAGTCTTCTATACTATTGAAGTTATAGGTACCTCTGGCGTGTTGTACAAATAAGTTACTGGCTTCGGTTTCTTTAAATTGATATCCAAAGGTTACTTTATGCTCATCCAACAAATAAGTACCATCAAAACCTAAAATAAAGGTTTTATTGGCTAACTCATTAGCATGACGACTAAAATCTGAACCAAAGGAGATTTGACGATTTCCTTCACCTGCAACACGAATAGTTACCATTGGTAAAGTACTAAAAGAATTTTGTCCAGTTTGGCGGTCTTGATAAGTCGCAAAGATCTCTGTAGAGAAATCACTGGTCCAATCCGAAAACAACTTAAAAGCATAGCTGTCCATCGTCTCTGACCGGTTAAACCATTGGCTTGACAGCCTCAAAGTCTGGGCATTATCAGTAGTATTACCGATTTCATCGCCCGTGCTACGTTGATACGTTAAAGCTGCACGATGAAAATCATTAATATTCCAGTCAAGTTTAAGCAGTATTTTTTCATCTTCCGTTTCAGGGCTAATCGCCCATTCGCCTACATCAACACCATAAACTCGGCTGGCAATTTCAGCCACTTGCGCTAGCTCAGCAACAGTAACATTAGTAGGATTGGCAACCCCTGCAGCACCCTCTGGGCCCCAGCCTGACGCTTGCGGAGATTTATATTTTTCATATGAACCGAAGAAAAATAATTTATCTTGAACCAGCGCACCGCCTAAGGTTAGACCCCAAGTTTCTTCGTCAAAATCAAGTGGTGCTTTAACACCAGTAGTGGGATTACGGAACTCGCCCGCTAAAGAGTCATTTTGCTTTTCAAAAAAGAATGAGCCAGCCAACTCATTGGTACCTGACTTGGTTACCGCATTGATTTTTGCTCCCTGAAAGCCAGAGTCTTTGGCGTTAAAAGGTGAGGTATCAACAATAACCTGATCAATAGCATCTAGTGAAATGGGCGAACGCGTAGTTGGGTAACCGGTTAAATTTAGACCAAAGTCATCATTCATACCGATACCGTCAACAGAAATACTGTTAAAACGTGGGTTAGTACCAGCAACAGAGATGGTGCCATCTGCACCATTGATATTCACCAAGGGATTATTACGAATAATGTCTTTTAAATCGCGATTAAAAGACGGCGCGTTTTCAATATCTTTCGCACCAAAAAAACTGCTAGAGCCTGTGTTATTGGCATAGAGAATGGAAGAACCTGTAACAGCAATACGTTCAATTGCTTGCTCTAACTGTGCAGTTAGACGAAATTGCTCACCTAATGCAAGGAAAACATTTTCGAAAGTTTTAGAACCTTGCGCACCACGAATAGTAATAGTGTAAGGACCGCCTACCCGCAAACCTGAACTTGAGAAAACACCGGCTTCATTGGTGGTTGCAACTGAACGTGTGCCTGAAGGCACGTGTAAAATTTCGACAGTAGCATTGGCGGCATTCTCACCTGCAGCAGTGACAACGTTACCTCGAATAGCAGATGAGGTATTTGCAAAAGCCATGTTACTCACGCCAAGGGCAAGAGTAACTGCGATGGCTAAATGTTTAAATTTCATATCATTTCTACCTGGTTGTTAAAGTTTGCAAAATCCATTTCTTTCACAAAAACACATAAAATCACAAAGGGCTAGGGAGTATACAGAGGTAATATTTCTTTTTTATTGCAACCGAAAGATTTTTGAGTTTCTGGTTACAATTGCAATCAGCACATCCCGTCATACAAGTGTAACATGATGGTACTTTGTTGCGAACAACTTAGCATCATATTGGCGAAAAAAGGCCCAAAACTAGCGTTTATAACCACAAGTTCCGCACTATAAGCAAGCATGGTTAACCTATCTATTCTGACTCACATAAATGCTTTTGCACCCATTTGCTCCTTATATGGGTACTGGATTTTTAGATAGTAGCCAGCTATGCTAGTTTCCCTTTATTTAATAATGAAACGCTTTATGTCGAAACCATTCCTTAGTAGGCTTACCATTATCCTTTTTAGCATGGTTCTTCCGGTTGCTATGGCACAAACTCAACTAAAAGTCGCGACCTTTAACGTCAGCATGGAAGCCCAAAATTATCTGCCTCGTGGAGAGTCTGGTAACAGTCAAGTGTTAGTTGATATCTTGGCAACGGGCGAGCAGCAACAAGTTCAGAATATTGCGGCTATTATTCAGCGGGTGCGACCAGATATTCTGCTACTCAACGAATTTGACTATATCGACGATCCGAAACAGGGTATTGAGGCCTTTGTTAAAAACTACCTAAACAAAGCACAAGCTGGTAGTGAGGCTATTGATTATCCCTATTATTTTTACCATACGGTCAATACCGGTCAACACAGCCCTTTTGATTTGGATAATGATGGCAATGCCACAGGCGTAGGTGCTGATGCTTGGGGTTATGGTTTTTATCCTGGGCAGTATGGCATGGTGTTACTGTCAAAATATCCAATAGACAAGCAAAGTGTACGTACTTTTCAGCATTTTAAGTGGCATGCTATGCCAGACCATCTCAAGACTAAAAAAGCTGATGGCACAGCTTGGTATAGCAAAGAGGCTTGGCAACAGTTTCCGCTTTCTTCAAAAGCGCATTGGGATATCCCCGTGCAGGTTAATGGTCAAGTTATTCATATTTTAGCGAGCCACCCTACCCCCCCAGTATTCGATGGGCCAGAAAATCGTAATGGCAATAGAAATCATGATGAAATTCGTTTTTGGTCAGATTACCTTACTCCAGAAGCAGCGGGCTATATTTATGATGATAAAGGTCAATTTGGCGGTCTAGCGACGGATAAAACCTTTATTATTTTAGGTGACTTAAATGCCTCGGCAGAAGGCGAAGGTGATGCGATACCCGCAGGTATTCAAGGCCTTGTTGCTCATCCACGGGTAAATGCTACAGTGATACCGCAAAGTGTCGGTGGCGCTGAACATAGTCCAGACAGAGCTTATGGCGCAACACATACTGCTGTTTGGCGCATGCGCGCAGATTATGTGTTACCCGCCAAAAATCAGCTGCAGGTGAAAGACAGCGGCGTATTTTGGCCACGGCAAACCGAGGCGGACTATCGTTTAATTGCTGCGCGTGGTGCCAGCTCAGATCATCGGCTAGTGTGGATGTCACTGCTAGTAACCGCTGAATAGGTGGCAGTGCTTAACAAAAAACTCGGTAAAGCGCTGACGACTTACCGAGTTTTAGTTTATTACAGTAGTTAAGTTAGCGTTTCTGCTTAGGTCTTACATGTACCGTCACTTCTTCACGATCATGATAAAGATGTTTTGCTTGAAGCTCGTAATGAAAGCCTGCTTGCTGTAAACGCTGTTCAAAGTCAGCTAACACTTCTTTGACCGTTTCATAACGGCGTTTCATTGGTAGCTTGAGATTGAAAATAGTCTCCTGACACCAGCCATTAATTAACCAGTCAGCAATTCTATTGGCAACGCGCTGCGGCTGCTCAATCATATCGCATACTAGCCAATACACATTGCGCTTGGCGGGTTCAAATTTAAAGCCATCTACCATTAAATGTTTCACCTGACCGGTTTCCATAAGCGATTCCGCCATAGGGCCGTTATCGATGGCGGTAACCATCATACTGCGTTTTACCAGTTGATAGGTCCAGCCGCCGGGGCAAGCGCCTAAATCTACGGCGTTTAAACCGGGCGCTAATCGGGTGTCCCATTCTGCTTTAGGAATAAATTGAATAAAAGCTTCTTCCAATTTTAAGGTACTGCGACTGGGTGCTTCCGCTGGAAATTTCAAACGCATAATACCATTTTCTAAAGCACAGTTATTTTCAGGGTAAGACAACCCCAAAAAACCACTGGTACCCGACAACAAAAACAAATGTAACACCGGCGCCCGTTTTTGCTCTTTCGCTAACATCACGCCTGCCTGACGTAATGCCTGCCGCATAGGTACGGTTAACTTACGCGCTAGGGTTGATAAGGTTTTGCCGTCATTAGTATCAGGAAATTCCACCCGTAACTGGCCACAGGAACTCACCTCTTCTGCCAGTGCAGCTGCTAATACCGGTGCTATACGATCTTCTGCAGGTAAGCTTAGTTGCTCAGCCAATAGCAACGCCCACTGTCGGATAAAAATAAAATGCGTAAAATCAGCATCCCGATAAAATGTCAGTAGTGCTTCACTATCATAGGCTTCAAAAATAACAAAGGCGGTATTGGCTTTTAACTTACAGTAGCCAAAGACACCAAATTGCGCAGCGTGATCCTGAATTTCAGCCGCACATTCTTTTTCAAAACCAGCACGACAGTAAAGTAATAATTGCTTCATATTAATTCCTGCGCCAAAGCGCTACGGCTAATAATAGCCAACCTAAAATAAAACTCTGGCCGCCGTAGGGCGCCAAAGCTG
This sequence comes from uncultured Rheinheimera sp., assembly GCA_964577005.1. GTDB lineage: Bacteria > Pseudomonadota > Gammaproteobacteria > Enterobacterales > Alteromonadaceae > Alishewanella. The sequence continues at coordinate 43,828 of CAZNXI010000005.1, read as the reverse complement.
ATAAATGTAATGGCAACGATAAAACACCTGCCAGTAAGGTATAGCAAAAAAGCCAAATCCCTAAATGCCAACATACGGCCACAGCTACGGCTAAACGTCCACTGATCTTAAGTTGTAACAACGCCAAGGTATGAAAAGCTAACATCGCTAAAGCAGCAATAAAGCGCGCTGAATTTTCGGGCGTTAATTCCGCTTGCCAAAGGTGCATTAGGGCCGCAGCTAATGCCACGAACATTGCACCGTAAAGCGCCGTTACACTATGATGTAGCTTAAGTAAGAATGGCATCAATTACCCTATTTGTTATTTGCGCGGCTTGCGTAATAAGTTGCTGCTGCGTCAGGCCAGTTCGCTTTAACGGCACAAAATCATGATCTGCTGAGCTTAACCAATCAACACTGACATTTGGCCATGCTTTACCTAGCAATTCAGCTGTTGTACCAAACGGATCCCGCTCGCCTTGAATAATCTGTACTGGATAACGCAAATCAGCAAAATGCTCAGTACGCCAAGTTGATTGCTTCGGTGGGTGGAAGGGATAACCATATGCGAACACAGCCTTTATCCGACTTTCGGCAAGATCAATAACATTGGCTTGTTGAGCCGCCCATAAGGTTGCTACCCGCCCACCCATCGACTTACCCGCCACAAATAAGGGCAAATCAGCTGGCATGGCACGAATCGCGTCTGCCAACTCAGCGATGAGTAATGCGGCTCGTGGTGGTGGTCTTTTACTCTGGTTTGTTAAACGCTGCTGCATATAACTAAAGTCAAACAAGCTGACTTGGATCTGGTGTTGCTGCAACGCCATCGTCAATGACTGCATAAAATCACTTTGACAAGAGGCGCCAGCACCATGCGTGAGCAACAAATGCGCTTTCATTTAGGCTGCAACGACACACTAATCATCTAATGCAACCGCATTAGTGAACTGTTGTTCAGCAAAGTCGACTTGTTCTGCTAGCACCATATCCAGCATCCATTGACGAAAAGCAGTAATTTTCCCTAGCTCCGTCTGGCTTTCCCGACACACTAAATAGTAAGAATCTTTACTGATCAGTACATGATTAAAAGGCACGATTAAACGACCCGACGTAATATCCGGCCGGGCTAAAACATTATGCGCTAAAGCAACACCCTGTCCGTGAATCGCAGCCTGCAGTACCATTGACGAATGACTAAAAATAGGCCCCTGATTAACATTGAAATTTTTAAAACCCTGGGAAGTAAACCACGCTTTCCAAGCTCTTCTTGAACCATCATGTAATAAATTATGAAAGCGCAGATCGGTTGGTTCCTGCAATGGTTTAGTGCCACTTAACAATAACGGTGAGCAAACAGGTAACAGATATTCAGTATGTAATTTATCTGCATGCAGGTTGCGCCAACTGCCCCTGCCATAATAAATCGCCACATCGACATCGTCGGTTAACGAGCCTTCATCTAAATCAACCGCTTTGATCCGCACATCAATATCAGGATGTTGCTCGCTAAACTGATTCAAACGCGGTACTAACCATTGAATAGCAAAACTAGGTTGCAAACTCACGGTTAAAGCACCTTTAGCCCCGCGCGCTAAGAGCTTTTCTGTTGCATCATGCAGCTGCAAAAAGATTTCTTTAATATCCAAAAAATAGCTCTGACCTTCTTCGGTAAGCAATAACGCGCGATTTTTGCGCATAAATAGCTTTAACCCCAGATGATCTTCAAGCGCTTTAATTTGGTGGCTAATCGCGGCCTGAGTAACATACATTTCCTCTGCCGCTTTAGTAAAACTAAGATGACGAGCGGCAGTTTCAAAGGCTTTTAGTGCATTTAACGGTGGCAGACGGCGAGCCATACTAATCCATTTTTGCTAGGTTGATAGTTAAAGATAAACAAACTTAAGCTTGCGGCTTGTAGCCTTCAATCTCGACCTCTTGCCCTTCAAACAAAAAGGCGACCATTTGTTCTTCCAGCAATTTACGGTGTTCTACATTCATCATATTAAGCTTTTTTTCATTGATCAGCATAATTTGCTTGGTTTGCCAAAGCGCCCAAGCTTCTTTACTGATATTTTCAAAAACTTTCTTACCTAAGTCTCCCGGATAAAACTGAAAATCCAGACCCGGAGCTTCTTTTTTTAAATACTGACAAAATACATTACGCGCCATAATTCCGTTCCTTTAGTCAATTGATGCTGCAGCAAGCTGCTCAAGCAATAATTTAGCGGGTGCCGACAACCCCACTTCAGGCATAGCCGATATTGTAAACCAACTGGCGACCGATTGCTCCTGAACTAATAAGGGTTGCGCATTTAGATCCAGTAAGCGTGGTTGAATCCACAAATGAAAATGGCTAAACGTATGGCGAAATGCCGGTAAGTCTTGTTGTTGCTTGCTAACAAGTTTATGCATGAGCACATACTGCTCTCGCTCACTGGCGCTAGTAAACTCCAGAAAACCGAAAAGACCGCCCCATAACCCCATAGCCGGACGCTGCAATAAATACACTTGATCTTGATAGCGTAATAACAACCAAAAACTGTGCTTTTCCGGTAAAACTTTCTTCGGCTTTTTTCCAGGGAAACTTGTCTGATCCCCTGTTAAGGCAGCTTTACAGTGCAATTTTAAAGGGCACTCCGCACAGCGCGGTTTACTGCGGCTGCATAACGAAGCGCCTAAATCCATCATGGCCTGATTAAATTCAGCCACCGTTTCTCTGGGCGTGACCTGCTCTGCTAATTGCCATAATTGTTGCTCTATGGCTTTTTCGCCAGGCCAACCGGCAACTGCTGCAAATCGGGCAAGTACCCTTTTGCAATTGCCATCTAAAATAGGGTAATGCTGTCCTAACGACAAAGATAACACCGCGCCAGCCGTAGAGCGCCCCACCCCAGGCAACGCCAACACTTCAGCAAAAGCGGTAGGGAATTCACCGCCAAAATCATTCACAATTGTCTTTGCTGCATTATGCAAATTACGGGCACGGGCATAATAACCTAGCCCAGTCCAAAGATGCAGCACCTCATCAATGGGTGCGGCAGCAAGACTTTGCACATCAGGGAAGCGCGCGAGAAAACGCTCAAAATAAGGGATCACTGTCGCAACTTGCGTTTGCTGTAACATGACCTCAGATAACCACGTTTTATAAGGGGTTTTGCCAACTTGCCATGGCAGCGTTTTTCGCCCATGTTGCCGATACCAATTGACTAATTGTTCGCTAAACCAGCTTGCGTGCTGCAAAATTATCCTCCTAACTACACCAAAATAAGACCATGAGTTTGCTGATTGCCTAGTTTACCAGATAGCCGACACTTTATTAGGTTGAGCTTAACGCCTAATCCAAGGATAATATGCGGCTAATTTATTTATCGGAGCAGAGCATGAGCACAGAGGCGCAAAACCCATCACCAACAGACACTGAAGAAACCAACGCCAGTACCCCTTATTTGCGGCGAATTCGTTCTTTTGTGTTGCGTGAAGGCCGCCTAACCAAAGGCCAGCAGCATGCTCTAGAACATTACTGGTCAACCTATGGCTTAGATTACCAGGATCAACTGTTATCTTTAGATAGCGTATTTAAGCGTAGCGCCCCTCGGGTGTTAGAAATTGGCTTTGGCATGGGTAAATCTTTAGTAGCGATGGCTAAAGCGGCACCAGAGCAAGATTTTATTGGCATAGAAGTGCACCGACCTGGGGTTGGCGCCTGTTTAGCGGAAGCGCATAACGAAGCGCTAGCTAACCTAAAAGTATTTGAGCATGATGCGGTAGAAGTACTAGCACACATGATCCCTGAGCAAAGTTTAGATACGGTGCAATTGTTCTTCCCCGATCCATGGCATAAAAAGCGTCATCATAAGAGACGTATCGTGCAAGCCGATTTTGTGCAGGCACTGCGCAGTAAGCTTAAAATAGGTGGGGTGTTTCATATGGCGACCGACTGGGAAAACTATGCAGAGCATATGCTGGAAGTGATGACAGCAGCCGAAGGCTTTAGCAATTTATCCACTACCAACACTTATGTTGAGCGACCAGAACACCGGCCACTGACTAAATTTGAACAGCGCGGCCAGAAACTAGGCCATGGCGTATGGGATCTTATGTTTAAAAGGATAAGCTAATGCTCGCTAACACCAGTCAGCTGATTTTACGCAATATCGCCGATTTAACCGGCAAGGTATTGTTTGTCGAGCCCGAAGCAGATCAACTCGCACGACAACTGCAGACCTTAACGGCAATCAGTTGTTATACCACCGATGCTGCAGTAAAAACGCAATGGCAAGACGCTGGCGTCAATGTTTACTTTGCAGCTAAACCAGATTTTACCGAAAAATTTGATACTGCAGTGGTTTTTTACCCAAAAAGTAAAGAGCAATTAGCCAGCACCCTGCAATTGCTGCATTCTGCCCTAGCAGAAAAAGCAAATGTCTACCTTGTAGGCGACAACAAAGGTGGCATAAAAAGCTTAGGCAGTCATGCCGAGAAACTAGGATTACATGCTCATAAGCTCGATAATGCTAAACACTGTTTGTGGTTCTCATTAACGGGCGATCTTGGTCAATTAACGCTCAGACAATTAAGCTCATTTACGCTTAGTTTAAATGATAAATCGCTGCAGATCTGTTCTTACCCTGGCGTATTTAACCACGGTAAATTGGATACAGGTACCGCTTTACTGTTGCAGCAGCTTGCTCATATCAACGATGGCAAAGTTCTCGATTTTGCATGCGGAGCAGGTATCATTGGCGCTTATCTAAAACAGCAAGCTCCCGCTATTGAGCTTTATTGCTCCGATATCAGTATGCTAGCAGTAGAAGCGACCCAAGCTACTCTGGCAGCAAACCAACTAAGTGGCACTGTAGTTGCTGCGGATGGCCTACCCAGCACGCCTGCTAACTTTAAACATATCGTGAGTAACCCGCCGTTCCATACTGGGATAAAAACCGATTACAGTATCAGTGAGGCCTTTATTGCACAAAGCGTGAACCGCTTGCAAAAAGGCGGTACCTTAACTTTGGTTGCGAACAACCATTTAGCGTATCAGCAGTTATTGGAGCAAGCCTTTGGTAATATCAAGGTACTGGCAAAAGCCAATGGCTTTGTGGTATACCAAACAGTAAAATCCTAGTAGACGTTGTTTTATGCAAAAATCGTTTTTTTTGTTGGCGTTCATTTTACTTATGTCTGGCAGTATCGCTGCACAAAGCAATAATACTGCTAACTGCATCAAAGCCGCTAGCCGTAACAGCCCTTGCCCACATCAAATCTATCGGGCAATGCAATTACCGAACATGGAAAAACCCGCGCTGCGTTGCATTTGTATCACTGATTTCAGCCCTTTGCTAAAACCAGCAGACAATCCAGAGCAGCGCTTGGCTCAACTCAGGTTAACGCAACAATTCGAAGCCGAATTACAGCATGATATTGAGCCTGTGCTGCAAATCATCCGGCGTGAGCGTTAAGAGGGTAATATCACCATTCTACTGTTAAAAACACCAAGACACTCTTCTGGCTGTGCCAATAACACTGGCACCAAATAGAGCTTGTTATGTTCAACCCAGTAAATGGCATTTTGGTTAAAACGTTGCCCAATTGCGATAGCATCTTGCTTTTCACAAAGCACCATCCAACTTTTCTCCTGAAAACTAAAATCTGGCGCGGCACCGGTTATCGAGCGATAAGGGGTGTTTATTGCATCTAAGTGAGCTTGTAATTGCTTATCAAGTAGGAGATTGGCAACAGGGTTACTGAGTTGTCCAGCAGGATTTTGCGCACTGATAATGGCAAAACAGACATGCTCTGCCAAACGCTGATGACATAAAAAAATACTTTGCTTATAACTTTCCCAAAGCTCCATAAATCCTTCCTTTGTCATCGTTGCAGCCAATACTATGGATCTATTTGGATAATTTTTCCACTAGACCTTTGCGAAAAGGCTAATATCTGTTTAGCATCATAATAACCGTTGAAAGAGTGTCAGAGGAATATGACTCGCTAATGACTAGCACAATTCGCACAACCTCAATGAAAAGCGCCCTGATCTGGCTGGTAATGCTGATCTGTAGCCTAGCACTAGCAATTGCTCTGTTATCCTCCAACTATCTTGATTATCAAAGGCAACAACAACAATTACAGCAACAGCTTGCTGGCCTTATCAATATTATTGCCATCGATACGCAAACTAGCCTGCAAAGCAATAATAAGCTAAGAGAAGAGCAGCGCCTTAGTACACTCAGTGAAGTACCGGTAATCAAAAATGTGCATATCTATCAATTGAACCCAGAAACTAAACAACTTAAATTCTTTGCTAGCTATAATCGAAGAGATACTGGGCCTTGGCCACTGCAAATTGCTAGAATTGACGAGTTAACCGAACCCGTGCAGCAACAAAACTATATAGAACAAGTTAAGCCTGTCAGTATTGATAACGAAATTCTTGGCTATGTTTACCTAAGAGCCAGTGATAAAGACATTATTGAAGCACAACAATTGCAAAAAATGATCAATTTATTGATCGCTATTTTTTCCTTAGCTGTTTGCTATGTTATGGCACTCAAACTACAACAACGTTTTACCCAACCCATTGCTGGCTTGCTCGATTTAGTACAGCAAGTCGCTAGAAATAAAGATTATCGTGTAAGAGCACCGGCAACTGAATTACACGAGTTTAATCAACTCAATCGCGCTTTTAATACTATGATGGATCGGGTTGAAGGGCAGCTACATAAAATGGAATTAGCTGAACAAGAAATTATGCAGCTTAATCAGAGCCTTGAACAGAAAATCTATGAAAGAACCTCGGCCCTTAAAGCGTCAAATCAAGAGCTGCTTAATACCTTAGCCACCTTACATAAATACCAAACCCAAATTGTCGAAACGGAAAAAATGGCCAGTTTAGGGCAAATGGTTGCGGGTATCGCCCATGAAGTCAATACTCCCATTGGCCTCGGTGTCACGGCCTCTACGCTACTACAAGATAAAGTACATCAAATTGAACTGGCATTTGAAAATAAGACGCTATCATCTAATCAGCTAGCACGATTTTTAAATGACAGTAAAGAAAACCTAGGCATTATTTACCGTAACTTAGAGCGTGCTGCAGGCTTAATAAGTAGCTTTAAACAGGTCGCAGTTGACCAATCTAACGAAAGTCTACGCCAATTTAATATGCAGCAGTTGCTGAATGAGGTTCTCCTGTCCCTGCGGCCACACCTGAAAAAAACCCAGCACCAATTAACGGTCAATTGCCCAGCCGAATTAACGATCACCAGTAAACCCGGTCCCATTAATCAAATTTTGATCAATTTAATTATGAATAGCCTTATTCATGCTTTTGATGAAGGGCAGGCGGGTGAAATTAGTATAGAGGTGAAACTTCAGGATCATCGGTGTTATCTAAGCTACCGAGATAATGGCAAAGGTGTTCCAGAGCATATTCGCAAGCGCATTTTTGATCCCTTTGTCACCACTCGCAGAGGCGATGGCGGTAGTGGTTTAGGCATGCACCTTGTCTATAACTTAGTCACACAAGCACTCAATGGCAAAATTGATGTTCAAAGCACCTTGGGAGAAGGTATTCAGATTTTAGTCGACTTTCCAATAGGTTCGGTTAGCCCATCCAAGCTAAACAACTAAATCATTGAAAACAAATAATAATAAAAAAGCACTATATTAGTTCAGGCTAATTGTTAACAAAAATCTTGTTAACAAATGCTTCGGTAGTTTATAATTCAAAAAGTTTGATACCTGCTGACTATATAGTCTATTCTATTTTTTAAACTTAACCGTTACTTTTCTTAAATAAGGTTTAACTCTAATGCAAACACCTGTGATTCTAGTCGTTGAAGATGAAGAAGTTACCAGATTGAATTTGGTGAGTCTGTTCCAGGGTGAAGGCTATGATGTCATCGAAGCTATTAATGGCGAAGAGATGCATAAGAAGCTGGAGGAAAATCAAGTTAATCTGATAGTCATGGATATAAATCTGCCTGGTAAAAACGGCTTGATTCTAGCAAGAGAACTTCGCCAGAAAGAAAACATCGGTCTGATCTTTTTAACCGGTCGAGACAGTGAAGTTGATCGTATCCTCGGTTTAGAAATTGGTGCTGACGATTATCTGACTAAACCATTTAACCCGCGAGAACTTACCATCCGTGCGCGTAACTTATTAAGTCGCACTTCGGCACAGCCGGTGATCGAAGAGCACAAAAGTGTTTTGAAATTTAATGGTTGGACTTTAGATGAAAACAGCCGCAACCTGACATCGCCAAACGGCTCAGCACGTCGCTTACCTAAAGGTGAATACCGCGCACTGCGTTTGATGTTAGATACGCCAGGCAAAATCTTCACGCGTGAACAACTTATTCGTCATATGACAGGACGTGATTTACGGCCAAATGATCGTACAGTCGATGTCACTATTCGCCGTATCCGTAAACATTTTGAGTCTGATATCGATAGCCCAGAGCTAATTAGCACCATCCATGGTGAAGGCTACCGTTTTGTAGGGAAACTAGATAAATAACTAATATTTTTCTATGTAGTCATGCAGAGCAGCTAACTGTTGCTCTGCCGTAAAATGTAAGTCCAATATCTTTCGCTCTAACCCCGTCCATTCTTGAGGCTCCTCTTCCAACTTTCTTGCTTGTTGTTGCACCCACAGCAAACCAACGGCGGCGGCCGCCCCCTTTAATTTATGCGCGTTTTGCTGAAGTTCAACTTCGTGATGCTGCATTGCTGCTTCCAGCAGCTTATTGATATAACCTGGCAGCAATTGCGCAAACAACTTAGCACTACGCTGCATGCCTTCTTTACCAAGAGACTGCAAATAATTCCGTAACGTCACCGTATCTAAAACCTCTGAACGCTCTTGCTTAGTCGCTGATAAGGTGGCTGCAGCTGAGGTCTGCCTTTGTAATGCACTGGGCGAGAAGAGTTCAGCTAATAAGTGATCCAGTTTTTCCGTATTTAAGGGTTTACTCAACACGCCATCAAGCCGAACATCGGTCATGGCATCCTGCGCTTTGCGAACATTGGCGCTTAACATCACCACCGGCATATTCGCTAACCGCGGTTCAGAACGCACATAACGGGCTATGATATCGCCATCCATATCCGGTAACTGCATATCCAGTAATACCAAGTCTAAATCATCCTCAGTTTCTAACAGAGCGAGTGCATCTTCGCCCGTCTCGGCATGCACCACCGTGTGCCCCCTTTGCTCTAATAAGGCAATGGCAATATCGGCATTTAACGGTACATCTTCGACTAATAAAATCGTTAGCGCCGGACAATTCACCACTTCTGGTTGCTCAGGCGCCTTCGCCAATACCAAAGGTAAACTGACTTTAAAGCAACTCCCTACCCCTAGTTGACTCTCAACGCTAATCTCCCCCCCCATGGCAATGATTAAAGAACGGGAAACAGATAAACCGATACCAGAGCCCACAATACTCATACGCTGACCGTCTTGCGATTTATAATACATATCAAAAATGCGAGCTAATTCATGCTCCGCTATACCAATTCCTGTATCCGCAACGTTTAATACGAAAGAGTCTTGCGTTAATTCAAAACTTAAGCTGACTTGACCTTTACTGGTAAATTTTACTGCATTACTAAGTAGATTCCACAGTACTTGACGAAGGCGCGTCGCATCCAGCAGTAAATAACAATCGAGCGTCGTTCCTTGCCGCAATACAAAATTTAAGCCTTTTTGCTGACAAATTAGTTCAGCAAAATTAGCCATATCTTGCATAAAGCGCTGCAGCGGCACACTTTGATAAATAATATCTAACTCACAGCGGTCAATTTTATCTAAATCAATGATGTCATTAAAAATATTACCTAGTGTTTCGGCACTGGTAAAAATGGTATTGGCCCAACTAAACTGCTCATTGTCTAAATTACTGCCCAGTAAACGCCGAGTTAACCCCACAATACCATTTAAGGGGGTGCGCAATTCATGACTTAAGGTGGCGATAAATTGGCCTTTATCCTGATAGGCTTTTTCTAAGGCTTGTTCAGCTAATTTACGAGATGTAATATCACGACCAAAACCGAGTAATCCTATATAACGCCCTTGTCTGTCATAAAAAGGTAAATGACGCATTTCAAACCAACTCACCTCGCCATTATACTGTTTGAATTCAATATCTAATGTCAGCTCTGTTTCAGGTGCAGTTTGTTCATACTCCGTCAAAATAGCAGCTTGTGGGCTATCCGCAGCATACAGCTTTGCTAGGTTTTGGCCTATAAGCTCAGACATTGGCCGACCCATAATACGCTCAAACATTTTATTACAACTGGCTAAGAGACTTTTTTCGTCACGGTAATAGAAAAGATCAGGTGAACTGTCCACAATAGAACGGATCAATAGGCTTTGCTCGGCAAGTTCTTGCTCGGTTTTGCGTCTTTCAGTGATTTCACGACGCAGCTCTTCAATAGCTCTGCGCTTGGCTTGAAACGCTTTTTTGCGCTCTTCAATTTCAAAGTTTAATTGCCGGATACTTTCTTGCATGGTCAGATTAAGCTTTCGTTCCGCCTGAGCTGAATCATCAACAAAACGCAAAGCAGCATCTAGCCTCAATACTAAATAAAACACGACAGCTATACTTGTTGATATAGCTGGTACAATATAAGTGAGTAAAAGCTGTAGCTCGTGTAGCACCACTTCACGATCAAAAACTGCGGTGTAGGCAAGATAACTCAAAATAGCCAAGGTTGATAAGAGTAACACCAACAAGGTACCCAACTGCCAACTTCCCCATTGCTGCAATCGGGAAGCAAAGGCTTTTACTTGTGGGTGAACCGGGTTTTGCATAACAACTTTCCTACCATGAAAACTTACAGCCTTTACCCAGCTATAAAAATTTTGATTAAATGCACACGGCTAGATTAACGGTTATTCGCTGCATTGCCAATGCCGAGTGCGGGTTAGCCATGACGAAAGCAGCAAGATTTATCCTAAATGTCCTCTAAAGTAGCAACGCATAATTATTTGACTTTAATCTTAATAACTATTTGTGACACACCAACTAAAAACTGTAATTGCACTTAGAAGTCATCATGCTAAGCAACATTATCAAAATGTCATAATTAACAAAGCTAATATTGGTCAGAATGTGACGCTTTTACTGCTACTAAGCAGCAAAAATCTAGCTTGCATTTTTAATAGAATATCGGTATACCTGTTAATCTTTGTATGTATAGATGGCTAAAAAAGCGAAATTTTCGACCGCTACACGTTGACCACTGCTAAAACTAAAGGTATTTTCCGGTGGTAGATAACAAAATAAAAAAAAGAATAATAATTCAATAAATATTAATAATTATTTATTTTCAGGATAAGTTTGGAGGCGTGTCATGGCGTTGTATCAGCATAGTCAGGCAAGAGAGAACTGTGGCTTTGGGCTGATTGCGCACCTAGAGGGTGTCGCCAGTCACCGTATTGTCAGAACAGCTATAAATGGTTTAGACCGCATGCAACACCGCGGTGGCATATCTGCCGATGGCAAAACCGGCGATGGTTGTGGTTTATTAATGCAAAAACCTGACAGTTTTTTTCGAGCATTGGCAGAGGAAAACAACTGGAATTTAGCAAAAAAATATGGCGTAGGGATGATCTTCTTAAGCCAAGATCCCGTTAAGGCCATCTTAGCTAAAGACATCATTAATAAAGAAATTGCTCGCGAAACGCTGACGTTAGTCGCTTGGCGCAAAGTGCCTATTGATGCTGCAGTGTTGGGCCCTTTAGCATTGGATTCAATGCCACAAATTGAACAGGTTATTGTTAATGCGCCGCATGGCTGGGGTGACCACGACTTAGAACGTCGTTTATACATGGTGCGGCGTAGGGTTGAACAACAGCTTGCTGCTGATGACGATTTTTATATTCCAAGCTTTTCATCTTTAGTAACGGTGTTTAAAGGCTTGATGATGCCGGCCGATCTGCCGAAGTATTATTTGGATCTTGCAGACATTCGGATGGAAACAGCGATTTGTGTGTTCCACCAACGTTTTTCAACCAATACGATGCCGCGTTGGAAATTAGCGCAGCCTTTCCGCTTTTTAGCCCACAATGGTGAGATTAATACCATTACAGGTAACCGGCAATGGGCCCGAGCGCGTCAATACAAATTCGCCTCACCGCTATTACCCGACTTACAAGATGCTGCACCTTTTGTCGGCCAAACGGGGTCTGACTCGAGCTCGTTGGATAACCAACTCGAGTTATTACTGGCCGGTGGTATGGATTTATTCCGGGCCATGCGCTTGTTAGTTCCGCCAGCTTGGCAAGGCAATAAAGTCATGGATGACAACCTAAAAGCCTTTTATGAGTTCAACTCCATGCATATGGAGCCTTGGGATGGCCCTGCAGGCATCGTATTAACCAATGGTCAGCATGTAGCCTGTAATCTGGATCGTAACGGTTTACGTCCTGCTCGCTTTGTTATCACACGTGACAAACTAATTACATTAGCTTCAGAAGTCGGGATTTGGGATTACACCCCAGATGAAGTGGTCGAAAAAGGTCGAGTCGGTCCGGGTGAAATGCTCGCTATTGATACCACAACTGGCAAAATTTGGCGCTCTGACGAAATCGATTTAGATTTGATGCAGCGCCACACTTATCGCAGCTGGCTGAATGAAAACGTGCAGCGTTTAGTGCCCTACGAGCAATACGAAATCGATTTAATTGGTAAGCGTGTTTTTACCGATGATGAAATGTTGGTATTACACAAACTGTTTAACTACAGCTACGAAGAAATTGATCAAGTTGTCACTGTCCTAGCAAAAGATGCACAGGAAGCTGTCGGCTCTATGGGCGATGACACCCCTATGGCTGTATTGTCACGCAAGCCAAGAACCTTGTTCGATTATTTCCGGCAACAATTTGCTCAGGTTACCAACCCGCCAATCGATCCGTTACGGGAAGCTCACGTCATGTCATTGGCAACCAGTATTGGCCGCGAACATAACGTATTTAAGGAAACGGCTGGCTATGCCCGTCGCGTGCAGTTTGAATCACCGATATTAATGTATTCGGATTTAAAACAGCTAAAGCAAGCTGATGAAAAATACTATAAACACCAAACCTTCACTATTAATTTTGATCCGTCCAAGCAAAGCTTGCAGGAAGCCGTAACGTCGCTTTGTGCAGAGGTCGTTAACGCTGTGCGTGAACAGCAAGTAGTATTGGTGATCTTAACGGATCGCCGAATTGCTCAGGGCTTACTCCCAATACCTGCAGCTATGGCTGTAGGCGCTGTGCAGCAAGCATTAGTCTGTGCTCAACTGCGTTGTGATTCCAATATTATTATTGAAACTGCTGCTGCACGTGATTCACATCATTTTGCTGTGTTAATTGGGCTGGGCGCTACTGCTGTCTATCCATTTCTGGCTTATGAGACCGTAGAGCAGCTGGTTGAAAAAGGCAATATCCCATTGTCCGCTCGTCAAGCTGTGTTGAACTACCGCAAAGGCATCAACAAAGGTCTGTATAAGATTATGTCGAAAATGGGCATATCTACTGTGGCCAGCTACCGATGCTCTAACTTGTTTGAAGCGGTAGGCATTAATCAAGAAGTCATGCAGCAATGCTTTGCCGATATTCCATCGCGGATCAGTGGCGCGGGCTTTACTGATTTTGAGCAAGATGTGCAGCAGCTGGCAAATATCGCTTGGTTAAAGCGCAAACCAATGAATCATGGTGGCTTACTGAAGTACGTGCATGATGGTGAATACCATGCCTACAACCCGGACGTGGTGCAAACCCTGCAAAAAGCAGTGCGTAGCGGCAACTACGAGGATTATCAGCAATACAGCGCCTTAGTCAATCAACGGCCTGTTGCTCATATTCGTGATCTGTTTATAGTCAAAGATAACACTAACAGCGTAGTAATCGATGAAGTTGAAGCGGCAGAGCTGCTTTATCCGCGCTTTGACAGTGCCGCGATGTCGATTGGCGCTTTAAGCCCAGAAGCGCACGAAGCCTTGGCGATTGCCATGAACCGCTTAGGTGGCCGCTCTAACTCGGGTGAAGGTGGCGAAGATCCACGGCGCTTTGGGACTGAGAAGAATTCGAAAATCAAACAAGTCGCTTCAGGTCGCTTTGGCGTAACACCGCATTACTTGGTAAATGCGGAAGTCATCCAAATTAAAGTCGCCCAAGGTGCCAAACCCGGTGAAGGCGGTCAGTTACCTGGCGAAAAAGTGACGGCAGAAATTGCGCGCTTACGCTACTCGGTACCTGGCGTAACCTTAATTTCCCCTCCTCCACATCATGATATTTACTCGATTGAAGATTTAGCCCAGCTTATTTTCGATTTAAAGCAGGTTAATCCACAGGCGCTGATTTCCGTAAAACTGGTATCAGAACCAGGCATTGGTACTATTGCTACGGGTGTCGCAAAAGCCTACGCCGATCTGATCACGGTATCTGGCTATGACGGCGGTACCGGTGCCAGCCCACTCACTTCAGTTAAATATGCCGGCAGTCCTTGGGAGCTCGGTTTAGCGGAAGTACATCAAGCGCTGGTAGAAAACGGCCTTCGTGACAGAGTACGCCTACAGGTCGATGGCGGGTTAAAAACTGGCTTAGATGTTGTGAAAGCGGCTATTCTAGGTGCTGAAAGTTTCGGCTTCGGTACTGGCCCAATGGTGGCGCTTGGCTGTAAATTCCTGCGAATTTGCCATTTAAATAACTGCGCTACCGGTGTTGCTACTCAAGATGCCACCTTACGCCGTGATCACTTTACTGGCCTGCCAGAAATGGTAATGAATTACTTTATCTTTTTGGCCAGAGAAGTCCGAGAGCTCATGGCGCAGCTGGGTGTGACCGAACTGACCCAATTAATTGGTCGTACCGACTTATTAGATTACAAAGTCAGTGAAACCCAAAAGCAAAGCAGACTAGATTTATCGCCAATTTTGGCAGCATCTGGCGTTACGTCTGATAAGCCACTGCACTGCGTGCAAAATAATACGCCTTTTGATCCGGGTGCCTTAAACCAGCTGCTGGTAGAAAAGTGCCAGCAAATGGTGACACGCAAAATGGGTGGTCAATTAAGCTTCCCTATTCGCAATACAGATCGCTCAGTCGGCGCTGCCTTGTCAGGCTTTATTGCACGCCAGCACGGCAATCAAGGGATGGCGACAGATCCAATTCGCGTCAAATTTACCGGCACAGCAGGTCAAAGCTTTGGCGTTTGGAACGCCGGCGGCTTACATTTATCCTTGCAAGGTGATGCCAATGACTATGTTGGTAAAGGCATGACTGGTGGTCAAATTGCCATTTATCCGGCCAAAGGCGCTAGCTTTGCCAAAAATGGCTTTACCATTGCTGGCAACACCTGTTTGTATGGCGCAACCGGCGGGCGTTTTTATGCCGCAGGTCAGGTTGGAGAGCGTTTTGCCGTGCGAAACTCAGGTGCCGTTGCCGTGGTTGAAGGCACGGGCGATAACTGCTGCGAATATATGACAGGTGGCGTAGTCGTGGTTTTGGGTGCTACCGGAGTCAACTTTGGAGCGGGTATGACAGGTGGCTTTGCTTACCTACTGGATGAACTGAATGATTTGAGTTTGCGGCTTAACCCCGAGCTGGTAGAAGCATTAGAGGTGGAAATGCCCATATTGCAAGAACATTTACGCAGTATGTTGCACCAACATCTTGAAGAAACTGGGAGCGAAAAGGCGCAGCGGATCTTAAATGATTTCAGTCATTTCTTACCAAAATTCAAACTTATTAAACCCAAAACCAGCGATGTAAATACCTTGCTTGGTCACCGCGCTCGCTCATCCGCTGAGCTGCGTGTGCAAGCGATGTAAGGGAGGCGTTATGGCACAGAATGTATACCAATTTATCGACGTAAAACGGATTGATCCGCCAAAACGCACACATAAAGAAAGAACCATTGAGTTTGTGGAAATTTATCAGCCGCTCACACCTACTCAGGCAGAAGGTCAGGCCGATCGCTGCTTAGATTGTGGTAACCCGTATTGTGAGTGGAAGTGTCCGGTTCATAACTATATTCCACAATGGCTAAAGTTAGCGAACGAAGGCAAAATTATTGAAGCGGCTGAGTTATCTCATAAAACCAATAGCTTACCTGAAGTCTGCGGTAGGGTCTGCCCGCAAGATCGCCTGTGCGAGGGTGCCTGTACCCTCAACGAAGGTTTTGGTGCAGTCACTATTGGTAGTATTGAAAAATATATTACTGATAAAGCCTTCGAAATGGGCTGGCGACCTGATCTTTCTGCAGTCACCAAAACCACAAAACGTGTAGCGGTTATTGGTGCTGGCCCCGCAGGGTTAGCCTGTGCCGATGTTTTGGTGCGAAACGGTGTATCGCCGGTGGTGTTTGATCGTTATCCAGAAATCGGCGGTCTACTGACTTTCGGCATACCGCCCTTTAAACTGGAAAAAGGTGTGATGCAGCTACGTCGGCAAATTTTTACCGACATGGGCATTGAGTTTAGGCTAAATACCACTGTGGGCGTTGATGTCAGCTTTGATAGCCTGCTGGATGAATACGATGCAGTATTCTTGGCTCTTGGCACCTATACGCCAATGAAAGGCGGTTTAGCCAACGAGGATGCCCCTGGTGTGTATGAGGCCTTACCGTTCTTAATTGGTAACGTTAATAACCTGATGGGCTGGCAAACCGAGCATCCTTTTGTCAGCTTAAAAGACAAAACTGTGGTGGTATTAGGAGGTGGCGATACCGCCATGGACTGTGTGCGGACCTCGATTCGTCAGGGCGCGACCAAAGTAAGCTGTGCCTATCGGCGCGATGAAGCCAACATGCCTGGCTCACGTAAAGAAGTGCAAAATGCTCGCGAAGAAGGCGTAGAGTTTTTATTTAATCTACAACCGCTGGGTATAGAGCTAAATAGCGCAGGTCAAGTCTGTGGCGTCAAAGTCGTCACCACTGAACTTGGCCCTGCTGATGCAAAAGGTCGCCGCAGCGCCGTGCCCGTGGCCGGCTCTGAGCAAATTTTGCCCGCTGATGCCGTCGTGATTGCCTTTGGTTTTCAACCTAGCCCACCTCAATGGTTAGTTGATATGGGCGTAGCGTTAGATCCCAAAGGTCGAGTGTTAGCCAGTGAAAAAAGTACCTATGCCTTACAAACTAACCAGCAAAAAATCTTTGCCGGTGGGGATATGGTATTAGGTTCTGACTTAGTGGTAACTGCTATTGCTCAAGGGCGCAAAGCTGCTGAAGGGATATTGGACTATCTAGAAGTATAATTTGGATAGTTTTCGCCAAAAAATATTTTAAAAATTAAGCCCGCATTGCGGGCTTAATTATTTGTTGTATTAAAAGGTCTTAGCAACATAAGCCACATTTACGCAATTGTTCTGGCAAAATTATTTTTATGAAAATAGTTATTTGTTGCTTGACAGTTTTCATCAAGAGCAGTATTTCTATTATCGTTAACAGCAGTTTTTAAGACGAATCTTTACTTACTGTCTGCTCTCGTTAATAGCTAAAATGTATATCAACTCAATTTTAAAGTAGCGATATGTTAAAAAAAGCCATTCAGCTCGGTTCATATCACTACTCGTCATACTACCTCTCAGAGTGGTTTAACGAGTAGAAACGCAACAGGTTGCATTTGCCTAACGTGTTTTCGCGTTTGCATTGTAATGCTACCTGCTTTTCTGCTTGTTGCCAGTTAGCAACACCAAACTAATAACAAAAAAAGCAATGATGAAGCTATCAGCCGCATTGGCTTGCTGTCGCCTATAAGTTCTCTTATTGGCGTTGTCAGTGCGGCTGTATATCCCAGGGGTATAAAATTATGACAAATTACACAACGCTTTCATTGGCTGTTGCCGCAGCCTTAGCATTAAATTTCCCAGCAAATGCACAACAATCTGACAATGAACCTGCTGCTAACGAAACGTTACCCGAACGTATTACCGTAACGGGCTCACGCATCAAAGGGGTCGACTTAGAAGGTGCGCAACCCTTAGTCGTTCTGTCAGCCGAAGATATTAAAAACTCAGGTGCCAGTTCATTATTCGAGTTACTAAAAGATCTGGGACAGTTACGTGGTGGTAGTGGTACCTTTTCCACTTCAGAAAGTGGTGCTACCTCTACCTCTACGCCAGCAGGCCAATCAGCCGCATCATTACGTGGCTTAGGTCCAGCCTCAACATTAACCTTAATCAATGGTCGCCGCGTTGCCGCCTCCTCTTTCGCGGCTGGCACCCAAAACTTTGTGGATATTAACAGCATCCCACTAGCCGCCATCGAGCGCGTTGAAATCCTCGCCACCGGCGCCTCAGCCATCTACGGTGCAGATGCCGTGGCCGGTGTTATCAACTACATTTTGAAAAAAGACTATGATAAAGCCGAAGTAAACCTTTCCTACGGCAATAGCACGGCTTCCAGCAATGAAGGTACTGCAAACCTCAATCTGATTTGGGGACAGCAAGTAGCAGGAGGCAATCTGACTATGTTTGCCGATTTCTATGATCGCAAAGCATTTAACGCCTCAGATCGCAGTTTTACCCGTGATCCTTTGCTAAAAAGTAACTACTCCTACTTACCTAAAGGCACACCCAATATCTATTTCCGCTCTACCCGCAGTGGTGATGAAATTGCGACACCAGGTTGTGCTAGCCCGCTGGTAACTACAGAGTTTGGTGAGCAGATTTGCTCTTATTACCCTAATGAAGACGATGAACTGCGCAGCCCAATTAAGAGTGCAGCAGCAGGTTTGATGTTTAACAAAGACTTATCACGCGATCTGAACTGGCAAACTGATTTATTTTATACACGCACTAAATCCACAGCTGTCTCCAGTCCAGCCCCTATTAATCAGTTGAATGATGCCGAAGGCGCCTGGGCACCAGAAAACGCACTCGATATTTTTCCTGGCACGACACGCGATGATGATTTCATTTATTTTGGTGATGAAAGAATTTGGCTTGATCCCTTTTTCTCGCCAACTGGCCGCAGACTTTTTGGTTTTCAATTTGATGCTCGCTTTACTACCCCTCGAACTGTCGAAGTAACCACTGAAGCCTTACGTTTTGTTTCAGGTTTATCCGGCACCTACAACGATTGGGATTGGGAAAGTGCCGTGTTAGTATCACGTTCAAAATCAACGCAAGAAGCTGTCGCCGGTATTTATAATCGCTACAAATACCACGCAGCCATTGCAGGAGAATTGTGTTCAGACGGTAGCATTGCCATGCGCTCTGGCAATAGCTTAAGCTGCAACAGTGGTGCTAATCTGGCAGGCAGTTATAACCCGTTTTTGCAAAACGATGCGGCAAATGAAGCTCGGCTTGCTCTTGCACAAGAAATCCCTACCCGAGATGGCTTAAGTACACTCTATGGCTGGGATGCTCGGATCACGGGTGATTTGTTTGAGTTTAACGATCAGATAGTACGTGCCGCCTTTGGTGTTGAACTACGCCGCGAAAAAATTACTGATGAGCCATCTTTAAATGCTCAGGCGCGTTTTGAAAATGACTATTTGGTCGATGTTTTTGGCTTCGGCTCAAGCTTATCTTCGGCCAGTCGTAACCAAGCCGCAGTTTTTGGTGAGCTGTATGTGCCACTAAATGACCAAATCGAAATGTTGGCAGCAGGTCGTTATGATCGCTACAACGATTTTGGCGGTACTTTTAATCCGAAAATAGGTTTCACTTATCGACCAACCGATGAATTGGTTATGCGCGCATCTTGGGCCAGCTCATTTAGAGCGCCATCGCTCACGCAATCTGGGGTAAAACTGCGTACCACTACCGCCCGCTACGATTGTTCGGCCAACGACGTGGTAAACCAGTTTTACTGCGGCGGCGAGGGCGGCACTGGCAGTCTAAACGTACTGGAACTGGGCAACCCTGACCTGCAAGCTGAAACTTCAGAATCGGTCAGTGTCGGTTTTGGTTGGAGCCCGAGCCGCAATACCACGGTCACGGTTGACTACTGGCAATTTGATCACAAGAAACTGGTCGATACCGACATGACAGCCGCTATGGCGCGCAGTATTACTGATGTTAGTCAGCGTCACTGTGGTCTGGTACCTCAGGACGCCACTGGTATTGCCCTGAATCCAGATCTGGTCGTGAACCGCGCTCGCTTCAATATCTGTGAAGATGTCGTGGATAACGAGGGTCGCAACCTGACCAATCCGAATGCCAATATGCAGCAAATTCTAACCAATTGGGTCAGCAGTACACCCGCGCGGGTTACCAGCTTGCCGTTACTCCGCGACCATGTGATCCTGCTGGAAAACGTTGGCCGGCAGCAAGTTAAGGGTATTGATACCCGTATCAGCCATACCTTTGACTTAACTCAGGGACGGCTGGGGCTGGATCTGGATTGGACACATTATTTGTCCTTTGAACGGAACAAGGCGGGCTCAGATGAAATCGAGTCTTTAGTGGGTACCTATCGCTACCCACGGAATATCGCCAACCTTAGACTGTCTTGGCATACCGATAATTTTAGTACTGGGCTGAGCGCCAATTACACTTCTGCCTATGCAGATGATATTAGTCGGCTTCGTCGCAGAAACTTAGATGAAATGGCTGCACTTGGCGTGTTAGATGAAAATGGTGAGCGTGATGTATCGTCATGGACAACGCTGCGAAGCTATGTCTCTTATGACTTTGCTAAAGCGAACATCAATTTTAGTATCGATAACCTGCTAGATCGTGACCCACCTAAGGTATATGGAGCTAACCGCGGCTTTGATTCAATTAATCATAACGCCATGGGCAGAAACTATCGCCTATCCTTTAGTTACTTCTTCTAAGCACCTGGCTGCCAGTTCACACCGGCAGCCTAACTGACAGGTTAACGTTATGATTGAACCAACCAAACAACCGGCTAGCATGCCGGATGCTTTTGTCATCCTGTTTTTTGTGATGATAATGGCCGCCGTGGCTTCTCATCTAGTCCCCGCCGGCAGTTTTAGCCTAACGGAAGTGGCAGCAGAAACCACTGGCGCGGCGAAAACCAAAGGTAAACTGGATCCTGAAAGTTTTCAATTTGCCAGCGATAGCCATGGTGGCGTCCCGTTCTTTGCCGAAGGCGGTGGCGTTGGCTTTTTTAACTATGCCTTTGAAGGCATGGTGTCTGGCTCGAAATGGGGCTCTGCCGTTGGAGTAATTGCTTTTATCCTACTTACTGGCGGTGCCTTTGGCATTATTATGACAACTGGTGCCATTCATAATGGCATTCTGGCGCTGATTGATAAAACCAAAAGCACGGAGTTTCTGTTTATTCCGTTAATGTTTGGTTTATTTTCACTCGGTGGTGCCGTTTTCGGTATGGGCGAAGAAGCCATCGCCTTTTGCATTATCCTGCTGCCACTGATGCTAGCCTTGGGTTATGATGCGATTACCACAGTACTGGTTACCTATGTCGCCACGCAAATAGGCTTTGCTACTTCTTGGATGAACCCCTTTAATGTGGCTATCGCCCAAGGAATTGCCGAGATCCCTTTACTCTCAGGTAAAGAACTGCGCTATGCCATGTGGGCCGTGTTTACACTGTTTGGTATTATTTTTACCATGCGTTATGCCGCCAGAGTTAAAGCTAACCCCAGCAGCTCACTCAGCTACCAAACCGATCAGCGACTACGTCAGCAGCAAAAAGCCACCGTGACCTCTGAGTATACGGGTCTGGACAGCCTGATCTTAACGGTGTTCTTTTTGGGGCTGGTATGGATCATCTGGGGCGTCACCCGTCGTGAATATTATATCCCGGAAATTGCCAGTCAGTTTTTCACTATTGGCGTCGTTATTGCGGCTATTGCTGTATTGGGTAAACGCCTGAGAGTGAATGACGCCGCAGACGGTTTTAAACAAGGTGCAGCCGAACTGTTACCCGCGGCTCTGATTGTCGGCATGGCAAAAGGCATTGTACTTATTTTAGGTGGCGATGATCCAGAGTCACCTTCTGTACTCAATACCTTGCTGTTTTACTCTGGGCAAGCACTGGGCGATTTACCCGCATGGCTGTCGGCCTGGTTAATGTTAGTGATGCAATCCGTGTTTAATTTCTTTGTCGCCTCTGGCTCTGGGCAGGCAGCACTGACAATGCCATTAATTGCCCCGCTATCAGACATGCTCGGGCTATCAAGGCAAATTGCCGTGCTGGCTTTTCAATTAGGTGATGGCTTAACCAACTGTATTATCCCCACCTCTGCCGCTTTAATTGGCTGCCTGGGGGTCGTGCGGGTCGATTGGACAGTTTGGTTAAAATTCGTCTGGAAACTCCAGCTTTGCTTATTTGCCTTAGCCAGCGCCTTTATGCTGCTTGCTGTAGCAATCAATTATCAATAACGAGGTTATTTTGGAACAGATAATCCTGATTAAAGGGGCCAATGTGTTCGCCCCTAACGCGCTAGGAATCAAAGATGTGTTAATTGCAGGCTGCCGTATTGCTGCCATTAGCGACAACTTAGTACTTAACAATACCAACTTACCTATCACCTTACTAGACGGTAGTGACAAGCTTTTAGTCCCAGGCTTTGTAGATTCGTTAGTGCATTATATTGGCGGTGGCGGCGAAGGTGGATTCGCTACACGAACGCCAGAAATGCAATTGACTGATGCCACCCTAGCGGGTGTTACTACCGCTATTGGTGTTCTGGGAACCGATGCTACAACCCGCACCTTAACCAATTTACTCGCCAAGGCACATGCCTTGGAAACAGAAGGGATCAGTACATATTGCCATACCGGCTCTTATGAAATTCCTTGTCGTACCCTCACTGGCAATATTACCGACGATTTGATTTTAATAGATAAAATCATCGGTGTTGGGGAAATCGCCATCAGCGATCACCGTTCATCCCAGCCTACTATTGCAGAGATCCGTAAAGTGGCTGCAGCAGCTCGCGTTGGCGGCATGCTTGCAGGTAAAGGCGGCATTGTCAGTGTCCATGTTGGCAGTGGTGCCAGCTTACTGCAGCCTTTATTTGACGCAGTGAACGGCTGTGAGCTTACGCTAAAGCAGTTTTATCCTACGCATATCAATCGCAACGAAGCCTTATTTCAAGCAGGTTTAGACTTTGCCCGATCGGGTGGTGTAATTGATTTCACGACCAGCACAACAGACTATGATATTCAACATGGCGAAGTCGCCGCTGCGGTCGCGCTCAGTCGCGCTTTGCAAGCAGGGATATCTCCGATGCAACTTACAATGAGTTCAGATGGTAACGCCAGCCTGCCCGTATACAATGCGCAAGGTGAGTTAATAGGTTTAGAAGTAGGGAAAGTCAGTAGTTTGTTAGCTGCGCTGCAAACTGCGGTGTTAGATTTAAATGTAAATTTTGCTGATGCCCTAACAAGTATCACTGCAGCACCCGCACAGGTTTTAGGATTAAAGCACAAAGGCCAGCTTACAGTTGGTAGGGATGCTGATATGCTATTGCTTAATCGCCAGGATTTATCATTACACACCGTGATCGCTAAAGGTAAAACCTTGGTTAGCAATGGTAAAGCGACCGTTTTTGGCACTTTTGAAAAGCCGCAGCACTGCGCAACAGGAGGTTAGATGCGTTTGTCTTGCAGTTCGTTTTTTATAACAAGTTTATTGCTTAGTCATGGTCTGTTACAGGCAGCCCCAGTTAGTGTAGCAACCACGCAAGATGTTGCTGCTACAGAGACTACCACAACATTAAAAGAAGCCTTGATAGCAGAGCATACACCGCTAATACCATTGGCAAAATATGATTTAATGCTAATGGGTGGAGGTATAGCGACTTGCAGTTCTATGTCGCGCCGGAGTTGTCACGAACAAGCTAACTTTAATCAACTGGCGAAAAGCAGTAATGCTTATTTATTACATCCGACAACGTTACAATTGTTCGAAACTGCGGAGCTATTTGTAGCGGAACGTAAACCATTACAACAGCATTTACTGCAGCTATTTACTCGCCTAAGCCAAACTCACAACACGCTGCTTAGTGAAACCGAGCTTATTGCATTATGGCGGCAAGTCCCTGCCAGTTCGGAATTAGCCATGAACGGGGAAGAGTTATGGCAAGCACTGTCGGAGCGGGAACTAAATAGCGTACTTGATTATTTAGAAGTCCCCACCTTGAGCCAAGATGGCAAATACCGCTTAACTGAACAGGTTGATTTAGCCCAAACAACCCATCTTGCATCAGCTGAGTTGTATCGGCAATTTGTGCAATTAGCGACAGAAAAAGCGCAAGCCAAAGGGCGAACACAAGCTAAAGTGCTGGTGGTCACCGCGTCATCTCGCGACCCCTTTAACGCGGTGGATTTTTATCTAGATGTGTTTCGGCAAGCAGGTGCAAAAACACAGTGGTTACCGCTAACTGCCGCCTTACAACAAGCACTCACAGAGGAAAACTGTGCCGCGTTACCGCAATATTTAGCAACCCTGCATGGTAGTTATCGGCGCGAGCAAATCTATGCCGATTTGTTTAACCAAAAACTGCAACTGTGTCGCAAAGGTCACAGCGAATTAGTCAAGTTAATTGAAGATGCGGACGGTATTTTCTTTAATGGGGGTGATCAAATCTTAACTTATCAAGCGTTACGTTATGCTGATGGCACTCCTACGCCTGAACTGGCAGCGATTTTCGCGGGGATCCAGCAACAACGTTTATTGGTCGGTGGCACCAGTGCCGGCACTGCGGTAATGAGTGGCAGCCAGCTTTACTCAGTGAGCAGCAACAGCCCTGTGCCCATGATCAGTAATGGGGACAGCTATCATGCTTTACAGTATGGTGCCAAAGCTGGGGCTGCACCTTGGCCTGGCTGTGCTAAAGAGCAACGTTGCCCTGAGGGAATAAGTGAGCGCCAGCTAACTTATACCGCAGCAGGTGGTTTAGGCTTATTCCCACTGGGTATCTTAGACACGCATTTTGCCGAACGTGGCCGTCAAGCTCGCTTGTTAGTATTACAACAGGCAACACAAACTCGGTTTGGCTTTGGTGTGGATGAGGCCACCGCCCTACTCGTCGATTTAAGCTTACAAGCGCAAGGCATTGTGCAATTGGCGGTTGCAGGCGCAGCGGAAGTCTATATCAGTGAATTACAGCAAGATAGCACGCCACAACAACTTATCGCTTATACCTTTAGCTTAAGCAATGGTGATAAAGCCATCTGGCAAAATGATAAACTCAGCTTATTACCTGCCACTGACAAAGCAACATTGACCAACAATAATGCGCCTTTACAGAGTAAAAGCCCATTATTTAGTCGCGATCATTATCGCAGCTTAAGCCATTCGCTCTGTCAGAGTAACTTTGCTGCCGCAACGGTAAGTGAACCACCTTATTTAATTCGTGTTAGTAATCTAGCACCTTGCTTACAAGCACCCAATGGTGGCTTCACCACAACACAACGGTTACGTATTACCACAGAGCAATAAGCCTATCGCTTTTCACTAGAAAAGTACTTTCTTATTTCAAGCCGCAGCTATGCTGCGGCCGATTTTTTTGTTTGTTGGGGTCACTAGTTCAGCTAATGCTTCTGTTCAAATCTCCAGCATGCCTAAAAACTACTTTAACACCTGAAATAAATTACTGTGCTGATCCGTCCATTGCAGCTCGGGTTTGAGCGGCCTTGGCCAAGGGCGTACCGCTTGCATAATCTCGGGTTGGGCTAAAAAACGGGCATTACGACTGAGCAACACCCACTCGGTGGCGGCAGGGTTATGCTGATCAGCCGCCGTGGGAATAAATAGCGCCGTTAGCCCAAGCGCTGTTGCTTGGTTACGCAGCACGCTGCTTAAATCTAAATAGTTATTTGAGATATGCACCGCCAATACCCCATCCGGCTGCAGATGCTGCCAGTAAAGCTGCATGGCTTCAGCCGTCAGTAAATGCATGGGAATGGCATCACTACTAAAGGCATCCAGCACTAAAACATCAAAGGCGTAACCGCCCTGTTGTGTTAGCTGCTCCGCCAATACCAAACGGGCATCCCCCAGATGGATTTGCACCTCTGCAGCACTGTTCGCCACATAACTAAAATATTGCTGCGCAGCGGCAATGACCGCAGGATTAATTTCATAAAAATGCAACTGATCCCCTGCTCGACCATAAGCGGCTAGCGCACCCGCGCCCAGCCCGACCAACCCTATTTGTCGAGATTGCAGCTGCTGTATAGTTCTAGTGGGATCGGCAGGTAGAAAATGCGCTATCGCTAAGGCAACACCGGTGCCCGGACGATAATAGCTCAGAGGCGTTTGCGCCCTTTCATCCGTTAAATATTGTGCGCCATGACTGGTGGTGCCATCAATTAGCTGACGCTGCCATTCACCAGCAATCGATACATCGCGCACCGTTAAACTGCCGTAGAAGTTGCGACTTTTCGCCACATCATGCTGGCCCAAAGCGAATTCAATGAGGATAAAGCAGCCAATAAACAGCAAGCCGCCAATGGTTGCCAGCGCATTTTGCCATAATCGCTGTTGCCGCCAGTTCGACAACGCGACCAACCAAAGAATGGCCAACAATACCAGCGGAAACTCCCAATAAGTGGTAAACAGCAGCGGTGCCACTAAATTGACTAGAACGCCAGCCAAGACACCACCCAAGGCCAACACTAAGTAAAACGCGGTTAAGGCACCATGCCGCGGTTTACTGCGGGCTAATTCACCATGACACAGCATACAGCCACTAAACAGCAGTACTAAATACAACAGCAGCTGGGAAAACAAGTCAAACTGCCGCCCTAAATAATAAAGCACCAGAGCCATCACCAAACTGATGGCAAATAAATACAGCCAGATACTGCGCTGGTACCAGCTATCGCGATTAAACACCAAGGTAAAACTGAGCAAATACAAAGCCAAAGGTACTATCCATAAAAACGGCACCGGCGGCACATTTTGCGTAAGCTGCTGTGTAACCGAAAGTAATAACACCACACCGGCAGCCGATAACCCTAGCCAGCGTAACCAAGGCTGCCCTTGCACAGTCAATGCCTCTACCGGTACTTTGGTTAATGGGCTAACGCCCTTGTTGGCCACTAGCTGCCATAACAGCAGCCATAAGCCCAGTACAAACAGGCTAAAGCCCAGAGCCCAATACCAGCGCTGTTCAGCTAATACCAAGTAAGGCTCCAGCACAAAGGGATAAAGCAATAAACCGGCAAAAGAGCCTAAATTGGATAAGGCATACAAACGATAAGCCGAACGCAGCGGAAATTTTGCGGCAAACCAATACTGTAATAAAGGCCCAGTAGCTGATAACACAAAATACGGTAAGGCGATAGTGAGCGCTAACACGCCTAAAATGCCGACTAAAGGAGAAGTACTAGCCGTTGCGAACTCCGGTTGTAACAACCAAGGCAAGGCGCCTAACGCGAGCAGCAATAATAAAGTATGCAGCAACACCTGCTGACGGATGGCACAAAACCGCGTTAACAGATGGGCATAGGCATAACCGGCTAAGAGTAGCGTTTGAAAAAACAGTAAACACGCAGTCCAAACCTGCGCCCCACCACCAAAATAGGGCAGCAACATGCGAGCTAACATCGGCTGCACTAAAAATAACAGTGCAGCACTTAAAAACACCACCACAGGAAATAATAGCAACGCAAAGCTCCGGCGCAGAAAAAACGCTAAGCCTATACAATGACAACTCCCAGAGCAAGTCAAGGTATATAACATCAGTATCGACAAGCTTGAGCTAACTACATTATTTGTGAACTACCCCGCGACATCGCTACGTTCTGATCACGGAATTCTCTTGGTAATTTTCCATAAAACCTAGTTGTAGCTGCTGAATGCAAAGATGACCTACACTATGCTGTAATATGAAAAAAGGGTTTGTATTTAGCTAGCTGCATTCAACATGGGAGAACAAGCATGGACAGAAGATATTTTATAAAACTGCTCGCATTACTCTCACTAAGTCACGCTGCTTTATCATGCAGTAAAACCGACACTAGCAAAACTCGCGTTATTGTTATCGGCGCGGGATTAGCCGGCCTAGCGGCGGCAAAGCAGCTACAAACTGCTGGTTATCAGGTGCAAGTATTGGAAGCGAGGGATCGTATTGGTGGCAGGATCTGGACCAGCCGGCAGTGGCCAGATGCACCATTAGATTTGGGCGCGAGTTGGATCCACGGTAAAGAACGCAATCCCCTTACCGCACTTGCTAACGAAATTAATACGCCTTTGCTAACCACTTCAACCGCTAACAGCCAGATATACCATACCGATGGCACACCATTAACCAGCAAAGCGCTGGCAAGTCTGCAGAAGCTTGAGGTACGACTGACGGAGTTAATAGCACTGGCACAAGACTTACCGAATGATCAGTCGATTACCTCCGCAGTAAAGGCGTTATACCAAGAGATCGCCCACGATAGGCAACTGACTGATAAGCTTAATTTTCTACTAAATGCCCGCATTGAACAAGAATATGCTGGAGCCTTAGCGCACACCTCTGCCCATTGGTTCGATGCTGCCGAAACCTTTGGCATTACTGATGTGCTATTCAAACACGGTTTTGACACCATAACGCATGCTTTGGCTGCTGACTTAGATACGCATTTAAACCAGAAAGTTATATCGATTGATGCTAGCGCTAAACAGGTGCTGGTGCATACTACACGTGGCACTTTTCAAGCCGATAAAGTGATTACTACGTTGCCTTTAGGCGTATTAAAACAGCAAGTCGTCAACTTTATTCCACCGCTACCTGCAGAAAAACAACAGGCTATTGATGTGCTCGGTGTGGGGACGCTCAATAAATGTTACCTGCGCTTTGCTCAACCGTTTTGGCCTAAAGATGTTGATTGGCTTGAATACATACCAACCAAACATGGTAAATGGGCGCAATGGGTCAGTTTTCAACACGCAGCAGGTTTACCAATTTTGCTGGGCTTTAATGCCGCCGAGCAAGGTAGCCAATTGGAGACTTTAACCGATAGCGAAATAGTGGCTGAAGCCATGCAAACGCTCAGACAGATTTTTGGCGCGCAGATCCCTGAACCACAGGACTACATTATTACCCGCTGGGCATCCGATCCCTTTGCATTGGGTGCCTATTCCTTCAATACCGTGGGCAGTAAGCCAGAACATAGAAGCGTTTTAGCTGACAGTGTAAATCAAAAATTGTATTTTGCTGGCGAAGCAACGAGCAGTCACTATTTTGGCACCGCCCATGGCGCATATTTAAGTGGTTTAACTGCTGCAAACAACATAATGAATGGCTAAATTTCAAAGGTAACTCTGCCTCAATGAATAAGTTATCATTATGAAAAATTTATATTTTTTGATAAGATTATTGGCGCTAACTAACTATCCAGTATGTTAGGTAGTTTTTATCAATAAGTAGCTCATCCACGTTTAGTCGATCTTTTTCTGCTTGAACTTTGCTGTTGTCAGTGCATGGTGCCTTTCACACGCTATAAAAATAAAAATCGGGAGCGGTAAATGTTACGCAATCTAAAAGTAGTTTTCTTAGCGACTACTATAATGATACTTACTAGTTGTGGCAGTGGTTCTAGCAATGACGATTCTCCCTCTCAAGCGCTTAACCGTGCCCCGGTTATAGTCGGAGTTGCTCCTGTCGTAGTTGAAGAGCAATTTTTCCAATTTAAACCAACGGTATCAGATCCAGATCATGATCAGCTTACTTTTAGTATAAACAATAAACCCGCGTGGCTAAATTTCGATACAGCGACCGGAGAGCTTAGTGGTATACCACGTCTTGGAGACGCAGCAAAATACGAAAACATTACGATTTCAGCATCCGATGGTAAACTTGCGACGCCGCTCACTTTCACTATTGAGGTAGTGCCCGCTGAAACGGTCATTATATCTCTAGCATCAGCAGTACATTCGGCAGCTTACATAGATACCATCGATCCGGATTTTGGCTCGGTAGAGATAAGTTTTAGCTTAGGTGAGCTACCCAGTTGGGCGACTTTTGATGAGAAGAATCGAACAATTTCGGGCTTCCCTGATCAACTTGGTATCAATAAAGTGGCATTGTTGGCCAAAAGCAATAAGCACACATGGATACTGCAAGGCGAGATCATTGTTAAAGACAGCTTACAGTATGCGCAAAGAGATTTGATTGATTTTTACAGCAAAAACTATGACGGTGCGCCCCGATTCATTAGAAATGATCTTACGGGGGATTTATCGGGTGAAGTGCAATTTATCCAATCGCATTCGGTTGCTCCCAATAATAATTTTAATAGAAATACCGCAGATGAAACCCTATCCCGCTATATGCCCAACCTTGTCGCGCTACGTGATGCCTTACTTCTCTTCATACCCGATGAGCATACGAATATCTCTAGCCTAAGCGCTAATCTAACAATTCATGGCGAAGTTGTTAAAACCATTCAACTTAAACATCCAAGCACCCTGCCGCTAGCTGACGTAGATAATGGCAGTACCATAGCATACTCGACTAAAGCTTGGTGGGGGCATATCCCTTGGCAATTTATTAAAAACGGTTTAGCAATTGATTTTATTACAGATAGTAAAACGGGAACCCTTTTGGCTGAGGCGATTGAGATAGGCGAGGCTTCTCAGTTAGTGCTGAAAAGTATCCGGCTTGGTATGCTGACATCACCAGAGGATAGGTCTGGACATTTTACATTGCGAGACCCCATATTAGCCGCTACCGATTATTTTCAAACAATCCCAACCTCTAAGTTAATCTTGGCAAGTTATGCCGACATGGTTCTGGATAAGGTCATTGTCGCTACCGGACAAATTTACGATAAAAATATTGATCAATCGAGTCAAACAGAAGGTTCTGTTTATAGTGGTGATATGCGTGAAAATGTAGCTAAGTCTCAGGTCAGTACCGGCATAAATCTGGCAGACTCAGGCTATACTAGTAACAATATGCGCCAGTCATATCCTCACCTGTTTAAACAAATTACCAATCATCACGCATGGGGCCAATATATTAACGGCCGCATTTTGCATGGTTTAAGTGGCGGAAATGGAATCGGGACCCTGATTGACTCCAAAGGTAACGAAGCAAGCCATGAATGGGGGCATGCCTATGGCTTGGGGCATTTCCCAGGTCAACAGCTGACAACAGACGGTCGCTGGGCTGTTCATCATGCTGATAGTGGCTGGGGATTTATTGCCCACCGTAAAAGATTGCGAAGTAATATCGCAACGTTAAATGCTGATGGTAGTAGAACTTATCATCGTGATGCAATGTCAGGTGGCTACTCTAATAGTCAATTTTCAAGTTACACCCACCACACCGGCTATTCAGCACGCGTCATTCAAAATAATCTCGCCTCTTTTCCCATTGCAGACGCTCAATTTGCAACGGGTTATAAAAAATGGGACTTACTCAGTGGGCAATATCGAAGTTTTCAAGATAACAACCCTAGACCTATCCCCATCGCTACAGGTGTAGCTGTTGCAACAATCCTCGGCGGCTATGATCCTATCAGCTACAAGGCTGTCATCTATCCAGTATTTCATGGAAACTACGGTAATGTCTTTAATTTACCGGCTCCTGATCTGAATAACGACACCGATCAATGTTGGTTAACGATTAGTAATCAAAATAACGAATCTAAAGCGATTAGTGTGGCAGCAACGCGGCACCATGCGTCATCAATTAACCAACTCCATCTTAATCTCCCTGCCGATTTTAAACCTACTTTGGCGATACTAAACTGTCGACATAATGGAATAACCACGGAGCTTACCCGCACCGCTTTCGATGGCAAGATCCCAGAATTACCTGAGTTGGCTATTGTTGGCCAAGAGCACGCTTTCAATCAGCTTAAGCAACGTGAATTTTTGGAAATCGAAAATGCATTACGTGAGCTTGCAGAGCCCATTTTTGTATTACCCACTGCGCTAGCAGTTAAAGTCGCGAGTTATGATCTTTCAGAATTAACTGCAGCTCTGTCACCAACACAAAGTGCAAAACTGACATCCCTGTTAGCCTACAAGGCAGCCGCGGTCTCCACACAGATACTGCTACGTCACGCAGAGGTAGAGAATATACCCGATCAGGAAACAGCAATGCGTTTAAAGCTGCATCTAGCCAAAACAGGCCTGCTTAACGAAGAAGATATACAGCCAAAAGGTGCAGAAATTTTTGGAAATAACCTATTCTTTGACGGTCGTACTGGGGAAAATACTCAAGTCGCGTTAACACTAAGGTCGAGCGTTGAGCCAAATGATAGAACAACATGGTTTCAAGATGCAGTAGGCAGGTTACATGACGCGACACAGCCATGGCTGTGTTTAACCCAACAAGGTAATGCGCTATTGCTACGGCAATGCCAAGCAGATAATCCGAGCCAACGATGGCTCAAACACAACGATAACCCTTTGCTGATAAAGAATACAGCATCTGGGCAATGTTTAGATTTGGATCGCGCTAATAACCGGCTTATCAGCTATGCTTGCCATGGAGGCACAAACCAAAGATGGGAAGGGGTGGCAGAAAATACGCAACTTTGGCTGGCACTGCTTGATGGTCAAGACATTAAAAAGATTATGGCGCTCTTGGTAACGCCAACATAGTTTATAAAGTGGTGTACTTGAGTTTGGCTGCAGGATTAATCACCGTCAATATTTGTCCTAACCCAGCGCATAGGTTAGACTTGCGCTGCGTTGTTGCTGCAACCTAAGGTTGCAGCAGTCTTATTTACCTCTAATTACGATAAAAACACAATAATAATGCGCTAAGCGCATAGCTAAGGTTTATTTATGGGAAAATTTAAAGTACCGCATACCCTCACGCTTTTATTTAGCATGATGGTGATTGCGATGATCGCGACCTGGATTGTACCTCAGGGCTTTTTTGCTACCGAAACACTTGCCAATGGCCGAGCGGTAGTGGTGCCGGGTACCTTTGCCTTGGTTGAAGAGCGCAGCTATCTGACGCCCTGGCAATTACTAACCGCTATTCCACGCGCCTTTGCTGCCGCACAAGATGTTATTTTCTTTGTAATGATTTTAGGCGGCGTGCTCGCTATTGCTCGTGCGACGGGTACAGTTGATGCGTTAATTGGCCGCTTATTAGAGCGCTTTGGTACTCGGCCTCACATGCTGATCTTTATGGTGATCTTCTGCTTTGCGATGGCCTCGAGCTTTATTGGTACCGCTGGCGAGTATATTCCTTTTGTGCTGATCTTGGTGGCACTGTGTAAAGCCATGCGTTTAGATGCCATGACCGCAGTAGGCATGACCGTCGCCGGTTACGGTATCGGCTATGGTATCTCAGCGGTGAATCCTTTTACCTTGGTGATCGCGCAGCAAATTGCTGATATTCCTATTTTATCTGGCTGGCCGCTACGCGCCGCGATCTTTTTACCTTTTGTGCTGATTGGTTTTCATCATGTGTGGAGTTATGCCCAGAAGGTTATCGCTGATCCGAATAATTCAATGGTAAAAGATTTACCTTGTCCACTCGGTGATAAACACGCGGTGAATTACCCCAAACTGACGATTGCCCATCGTTTAATTTTGGCTAGCTTTGTCTTAACCATTGGCGTGGTTGCCTATAATATCCGGGTTAATGGCTGGTATTTATACGAGCTAGGCGCTGCCTTTATTGCCTGGGGCTTATTTGTTACGGTTATTGGTAAAGTCTCTGCCGATACGGCGGCGAAAAAGTTTATTGAAGGCGCTATGGAGCTAACCACCACGGCGATGCTGATTGGTGTCGCCCGCGGTATTTCATTAATCTTAGAAGATGGCCAAGTCCTGCACTCCTTAGTGCATGGTATGTCGTTACCGCTATCTTATGTAGGTGCTGAAGCGGCCGCGGTCGGCATGTTAGTGATTCAGACGCTACTGAACTTCTTTATTCCTTCTGGCAGTGGCCAGGCTTATGTCACTATGCCATTAATGGTGCCATTAGCCGATTTGCTAGAGATCCCCCGTCAGGTAGCCGTGTTGGCCTATCAGTTTGGTGATGGTTTTTCTAATATGATTATTCCCACCAACGCCATTTTGATGGGGATTATTGGTATTGCCGGTATTCCTTATGGCCACTGGTTCCGCTTTTGCTTGCCACTAATGATTAAATTAATGTTGGCCGCGTCTGTAGTATTAGTATTGGCCGTGATGTTTGACTATGGTGACGATGTGCAACCTGTTGAATTACAAGTCTCACAAAAAGCACCTGCCACAGTGGTGGTGACTAAGTAAATCGGACAACAACACTCAGCCTTGGCTTATAGTAGCCGGCAACGTTCTGTAATTGGGCGCATTAGCGCCCTTTTGTTTACTTGCATCAGCCCGCCATTTACCAGTAAAGTGCCTTTATCACTTTTTAGCAAAGCTGCACTATGACTGAAGCCAGACAAATTGCCGATATTATTTTAAAAGGTTTTCGCAAACACTTTCGGCTGTTTCAGCAGGTTACCGCCCGCGCCCGCGAGCGTTTCGAACAAGCCGATTGGCAAGCCTATCAACGTGACAGCTCAGAGCGGATCCAGTTTTATGATCTGCGGGTCAACGAAACCATTAGTGCCTTGCGCCAGCAATTACCGGCCGAGTGTTTAAACGAGCCACTGTGGCAAGAGGTGAAACAGCATTATCTGGAGTTTTTACTGTTCCACCCGCAGGCCGAGCTAGCCGAAACCTTTTACAATTCAGTATTTTGCCGCTTGTTTTCCCGTAAATACTTTCACAACCAGAATATTTTTGTCGAATCGACCTTAGATAAGCAGCATTTACCTGCACCAATCTCGTCGGTCTATCAAAGCTATTTCCCAGCAGAAGAAGGCTTAAAGCAGTGTATTCGTACCATTATTGAAGACTTTGGTTTTAGCACGCCTTTTATCGATCTAGAACATGATATCCGCTGTATTATGCGCAGCTTTATAGCCCAATCTAGCCATGGCGCCAATCCAGTACATTTGATGCGGCTGGATATTTTACGCGCGCCCTTTTTCCGCAATAAAGCCGCCTATCTAGTGGGCCGGCTGGTCACCCCTCAGGGGCAACAACCCTTTATTATTCCGCTGCTACATGATGCTGAAAAAGGCTTGTATTTAGATACGTTACTCACCGATCCGCAGCAAATGAGTATAATCTTTGGTTTCTCGCGCGCTTATTTTATGGTGGAATGCCCAGTGCCTTCCGCCTTGGTGCACTTTTTGCGCGAGCTTATCCCACATAAAACGCTCGCAGAACTCTACGCAGCTATTGGCTTGCACAAACAAGGTAAAACCGAATTCTATCGCGAGCTGTTAGCACACCTCAATCATAGCAAGGATCAGTTTGTAGCAGCGCCAGGTACCCGCGGCATGGTGATGATGGTGTTTACCCTACCGTCTTTTCCTTATGTGTTTAAAGTGATCCGCGATAAGTTTGCCGAAAGCAAACCCTTTGATCGCAAAACCGTTAAGGCGCGCTATCAGTTGGTAAAAAGGCATGATCGGGTGGGCCGTATGGCGGATACTTTGGAATATTCCGATGTGGCCTTGCCGCGTCATCGCTTTCACCCCGATTTACTGGCAGAGCTTACGCAAAGTATTGCTGGATCCTTGCAGCTAGAAGACGATCTGGTAGTGATTAAACATTTATATATTGAACGGCGCATGGTGCCGCTTAATTTATATTTGGAGCAAGCGAATACGGAGCAAAAAGCTGAGATTATGGACGACTATGGTCAGGCCATTAAGCAAATGATTGCCGCCAATATTTTCCCTGGCGATATGCTACTGAAAAACTTTGGGGTAACGCGGCATAATCGGGTGGTCTTCTATGACTACGATGAAGTGCAATATTTATTAGATGTGAATTTCCGAGCCTTACCGAAAACCGATACTTTTGAAGATGCCATTAATGCCGAAGCCAATTGCTGGGCCGAGCCGGGCGATGTGTTTCCGGAGCAAATTGCCACCTTTGTTACACCGCAAGCCGAGATCCGCGAGCTACTTTTTAGTAAACATCCTGAGCTACTGGATCCGGTGTATTGGCGGCAAAAGCAGTTTCATATTCGCCAAGGCGTGGTTGAGGATATTTATCCTTATCCGCACCCGATGCGTTTTTGCTATCGCTTTCCCAAAGCAGCAACTCATTAACGCAAATATCCTTTTTTAGCATAATTAACTGTCGAATAAACGAGAAGAACTATGTCGTTCACCATCTGGGTAGATGCTGATGCCTGCCCCACTGTGATTAAAGAAATATTATATCGGGCAGCTGAGCGCAAAAAGCTGCCTTTGGTGCTCATTGCCAATCAGCCATTACGCACGCCACCATCGCCTTATATTAGTAGCTTAACGGTAAGCAAAGGCTTTGACGAAGCCGATAATGAAATTGTGCGCCGTACTCTACCCGGCGATTTGGTGATAACGGCAGATATTCCCCTGGCGGCAGACGTTCTAGCCAAAGGCGGTTTAGCGCTGAATCCGCGCGGCGAGCTATACTCCCCAGATACCATTAAGCAAAAACTGACGATGCGTGATTTTATGGAAACGCTGCGCGCCAGCGGAATTCAATCGGGGGGGCCGGCTACCTTAAACCAAGCTGATCGGCAGGCTTTTGCTAATCAACTAGATAAAATCTTACAGCAACGCTAGCGACGCGTATTTAAAAGTGTAATTGCTGCGCGGAATGAAACTGCCGCGCGCTACCAGTGAGTGGATCGGTAAACTGCAGCTCAGCCGCCAGTAATTGCAGCGGCTGGCTAAAGTTGCTGGTATTTTTCGGTTTAAGCGTGGGGTAATAAGCATCATGCAAAATGGGGAAGCCTAGGCTTTGCATATGTAATCTTAGTTGATGGGTTTTGCCAGTATGCGGTATTAGCCGAAATAACCCCATACCTTGCTTTACTTGCAATAATTCGATGGTGGAGTGCGCATTCGGCTCACCGGCAACAATCGCATTTAAAAAACGCGGTTCGGCTTTTTCAATGCGATTCCTCACTTGCCAAGGCTGTGGTACGGGCAAGGCTGCCAGCTGTGCATCGACACAGGCGACAGCCTGATAGGTTTTTATTATCTGCCCTTGGCTAAACAGTTGGTAATACGCGGCTCTGCGCTCTGCGCTTTTGCTAAATAATACCAAGCCAGCAGTATCTCTATCTAAGCGATGCACTGGCACTAAATCGGCTAAACGAGTGTCGTTTTTAAGGCGCTGCAATAAGCATTCATTCACAAAATCGCCACCTGGCGTAACCGGCAAAAAATGCGGTTTATCGGCGATCAGAATATGTTCATCTTGGTAAACAATATCATGGGCAAAGGGGATCTGTGGTTCAACAGTGACTTCACGGTAATAACATAAACGGCGACTGGGCAAAAACGGCGTGAGCTCGGTGATCGCTTCGCCTTGAAACCAATGTACCTTGCCGGCCTGAATACGCGCTTGCCAAATTTCGGAGGCAATACGCGGAAACTTCGCGATTAAAAAGGCCAATACGGTCGGCCAGCCTTGATTAACGGCGGGTAAGGTGATTTCTGAAGCGTAATTCGCAATAGTCATAAGCGTACAAAACCTGATAAAAGCCCGCGCAGTCTAGCATAAAAGCCAGTACAATACGCGCCGCAAACCTCTGACAGCAACGAGCTTGGCCAGGTTAACACCGCGATACGGTGCACTTAACACATTAAGAGCAGCTCTCAACCTGATTTTTACAGGCAACCCCAGCGCAAAAAGGAAAGATCACTATGGCCAACGCCATTTTAAACTTACGTCGCCAAGAGCTGGCGAAAGCCACTCGGGTATTTAATGCACGTGGCAGTAAAGTGATCCGTTGTGATAGCTGTTTGTTACCGCAAACCGACTGTATTTGTGCAGCAAAACCCGAGCCGGTGGCGCGCGCGGCCTTTTGTTTTATTATGTATACCGGTGAATGTTATAAACCCAGCAATACCGGCCGGCTGATTTGCGAGGTAGCTGCCGATAACCATGCTTTTGTCTGGGATAGAACTAAACCCGATGCCAGCATGTTAGCTTTGCTTAAAAATCCGAAATACGCCCCAGTCGTGGTATTCCCAGAGCAATATGCTGCGCCAGAACGTTGCTTAAGCCATGCCCAAGCGCTCGCTGCCGCCACGGCTGATCGTATTCCGCTCTTTGTGATGCTGGATGGCACTTGGCGCGAAGCCAAAAAAATGTTCAGAAGCCCCTACCTTGCCGAGTTGCCTGTACTGGGTATTCACCCTGAGCAAGCCAGTGATTATTTGCTCCGTGAAGCCGCGCATTTACATCAGCTATGCACTGCTGAAGTGGCTATCTCAGTATTAGATATGGCACAAGAACCTGAGGCAGCAGCAGTGCTAGCAGAGTATTTTCAGGTATTTCGACAAGCGTATTTAAAAGGTAAGCCGCACTTGCACGCTGCGGCAGAGTAAGCTTGCCGTAGCACCCAAACTTTGAGCCGCTTGGGCAAAACACCCAACATCTACTGTTCAGCCTAGCCTATCGACACCTATTGCTAATTGCACTGCGCTAGATCAATGCCGGCTTTTTACTTAAGGCTATGCTTAAGTAAATGAGCAGGAGTACAGCACTATGCAAGAAAAAACCCAGATCCGAGCACTAAAATTTATTATGATACTCGGCTTTGCTATTTTTGCCTTAGGGCACTATTTATGGATCTTTGCCGATTTACCAGAGAGCATGGGCGTTAAGGGCATTATTATCGTGGCAGCCTGTTGCGCCTTAGGTTTAGCCTTGTCCTTACCCACGAAAATTTATTTAACAATGTTATTGATGCAGTGGGAAAAGCCTTCCGATTCACACTGATTTGCGCTTTGCCAAAAATCAACTAACTGCGCAAAAGGTATAGCTTTAGACCAAAAAAAACCTTGTGCACTATCACAGCCCAATTTACGCACAATGGCTAACGTATTTTCGTCTTCAATACCTTCTGCAACCACATTGAAATTCAGCGTTTTAGCTAATTGAACCATGGCTTTAAGCAGCAGAGCATCTTGTTTTGAAGAGGTAATGGCAGCCACAAAACTTCGATCAATTTTTATGGTAGAGGCAGAAAATAGTGTTAAATATTTTAGATTAGAGTAGCCAGTTCCGAAATCATCAATCAGGATGTTTACGCCAGCGCAGTTCAAACTTGCTAACTGCTGGCGAATATGGGGTAAGTCCTCAACCAGAACGGTCTCCGTTAGCTCAATCTCTATACAACGAGCAGGAACTGAAAATTGTTTTAACAACGTAAGTAATTTTTTGTCAAAATCACCTTCTGCTAATTGTTTAGCTGAAACATTAATTGCAACAACCATCTCCGCACTGCACAGGTGTTTAAATGCAGTAATGTGAGATAAAACACTTTTGATAACAAAGTCACCTAATTCATTAATAAAATCAAACCTCTCTGCTTCAGCAATAATTGTCGAAGGGCTAAAGTACGTTTGATCATCTCCAGCCCAGCGGATTAACGCCTCGTAACCGATAACGTTGTTACTTGCCAGAGAAATCTTCGGTTGATAGTAGACTTGAATCTTATCTTGGATTAATGCCTGATAAATACAGTAGGCATTTTTCGTAAAGTGTTTTGCTGACAAAGCGGAATAAACAAACCAAGGCGATATTTTTTCATCTATCGCCATTTTCATGGCTTGCCTTGATTGTTCATACAACACATGGCTACTATCTTTGTCGTTCACCCCAATAGCAATACCAATTACCATTGGGTAGACAAAAAAATCGGTGTCTTGTTGTAAATAAGAACTTGAAAGAGCTTTAAGCTTATCTGCCAGATTAAAAATAACAGCTGTATCAAGCTCCCCATGCCCAACAATAACAAACTCATGTTGTGTCGCTCTTAACAGCGTTAAACGTGTCCGAAATTGTTTTGGTATAGCCTGCTGCAACGATGTTGAAAAGTAATGATAAGCATCATCTTCAACCGCATCATACTCTGTCATTAAACACCTTAATTGCACCGTCATCAGGGCATAGTTAGATTGAGTACTGTTAGCTACCAATGCTTGGATAG
Source organism: uncultured Rheinheimera sp. (assembly GCA_964577005.1). Classification (GTDB taxonomy): domain Bacteria; phylum Pseudomonadota; class Gammaproteobacteria; order Enterobacterales; family Alteromonadaceae; genus Alishewanella. Next base: position 3,958 of record CAZNXI010000005.1, on the reverse strand, counting down.
AGTCTACAAGCTCGATCGGAGTAAGAATATTACTAGGATCCGTATTACTAGACGCTTGCGATAAAGCGATGTTGATACTGGGTTCTGCAAAGAGTTTTCTGTCTTTTGGGGCAATCATTTTCAACAACTCATTACGAAATATTGCGACATAGCCCCCAACTAAACTCATGATTAAAATGATAAAAAATACACTGTCGTATTGTGACGTTATATCAATAGTACTAAATAATAATGGACGATATTTTTCCAGTACTGCTAAACATATGACACCTAAGATGTTTACAATATAAAAATGGTTACGCCCTAAAAGCACCACTGACAAAAAAATCACGGCGGGCAACGCGATAAGTACTTCATCTCTAATGCCATCACCTACGATTGCTAACAGGAAGATTATCAACAACATGGAATAGACTAAATTTAAAGAAGCTAGGGTAACTTTATTAAACAGAGCAAGCAGAAGTGAAAACGTAATCAGTAAAATACTTAAATACAGAGCATATAAAGTATAGCCTGACACCATAAAAG
>CAZNXI010000005.1:1597-3420 GCA_964577005.1 uncultured Rheinheimera sp. | reverse complement strand
TGCCGCTAAACCAAGTAGAGTGATGATGGTGATTCTAAAAATCTGATCTTTTAGCTTCGAGCTTGCTAGAGATAACCGAATTGCTGACTCGATAGACCAATTACAACATTTTAAAAACAACATAACACCTCGTAAAAACTTGGCATGAACATGATGCCTGTGGCTAAGTACACCATAGCCGAAAATGCCAGCACTATAACAAACTTACGATGCCACGTTAGAATTTTTAAAATTCACATGCAATTCAACACCATACTAAATTACATGTAATCCTTTTGGATTAATTCATAACAGGCACTTTTGTTACACCTATTTTATCGGTAGTGCAGTTTGAGGTTTACTTACTTCCTCTCGGTAAGTCTCCAAGCTAAACAAGTAACCGGCTTGACAATAACTAGATGTTAATTACACTTTTAATTAAATATAAAAATAATCACGCTACAAGGATGATGTAGATGAAAATGCGAGCTTGGATTTTTTCAGGGCTGATCGTTACGTTAACAAGTTGCAGTCATTTACCACAACACTCTATTTCGGCAACTCATACAGATTATCAGATTCATCTGCGGCAAGCAGAGCGACACCAGTTGTTTTATAATATTATTGCTTTACATTATAATGAAGCCCCCTATTTTATGACGGCAACGTCATTGGTCAGTCAACTGAGTACCGAAACGAACTTTAGCGCCGAGGTCGCTATTCGACCACCGATAGATGACGCAAAAGGAGGGCTCGGCGCAGCCGTGACTATTAAAGAGACGCCTACCATAAGTTATAGCCCACTTGTTGGCAAAAACTATGTTAAAACTCTGCTTACCCCGATTTCGCCATCGTTAATTCTTTCCTTAGTAGAAACAGGTTGGCCCATTGATACGCTGCTCGCATTAACATTAAGATCGATAAATGGCATTCCCAATAATAGCTCATCAACTTCGTTCAACGATGTAATGCGAATTCTAAGGCAACTACAAAAGGAAGATAAGTTAGCCATTTATGCAGAAATTAATAAAGCAGATGAGCAAACACGCTTTGTACTGCAAAATGCTCCCGGAAATGCCGCCGCAGGAGCGTTAGGCTTGTTAACTTCGATTCTAAATATGCCAGAAGCTGCACTCACTGAGCCGTTAATCATCAGTTTTAAACCCAGACCAGAGCATCCTAATGAATTAGCCCTCGTAACACGCTCTATGTTTGATGTATTGCAGTTATTAGGTGGCATTTTGCAGCCTTCTGCCTCCACTACGCCACTCTCATTTAGTATCCAATCTGCTGAGACCCCGCCGCCAAAAAGTTACGTCTCGACCCAATTTAATGGACAATATTTTTGGATAGCTGCAGATGACAATACAAGCCAACTAACGTTTTTGTTAACACAACTTCTCTTTGAATTAAGTAAAGAACCACCCCAACTCATCTTTCCGTTGCTCAACATTAGCAAGGAATAAAAAATGAACTGCAGCTAAATTGGAAGGTTATTTCCCAAGGTTGCACAGGCAAAAGGTCACGTAATGCCAAACGCACTTAGTTGTTTTATTCTAATTTTTTCAATAAGCTTTGCTGCCTACACGGTTGAAGCAGAGCCATTCCCTTCAGACAGCATATCATTAGCCCAATCATGGCAATTATTGCTCCAACATGACGAATTATTAACTGCAAATAAATTTGCGAGCCAACGTAGCCAAGCCCTTGCTGAAACAGCATCTAGTCTGTCTTTACCACAAATCGACTTTATTGGTTCTTACACCCATTTAGATAGCAACGTAGTACTAGATACTCTCGCATTAAACCCGCTACAAGACGCTGCTCAAACATTGCCTGGACAA
>CAZNXI010000005.1:1211-1587 GCA_964577005.1 uncultured Rheinheimera sp. | reverse complement strand
GGACAATTACTAATAGATTTAATTGGTGGGCCTGACGCCTTTAAAACGCCGATCACGAGTCAGAATATTGCCAGCACTTCTCTTAATATGCTCTGGCCTGTCTACAGCGGAGGGAAAATTCAAGCAAGAAAACAGCTTTTAGCATTAAATGCTCAAAGTTCCACTTTTGTAACCGAAGAACTTAAACGCGTTAAGTTTCAAGAGTTAGTTGCCACTTACTTTGGTTTAGTTATGGCAAAACGAACCTTACGAACGCAACAGCAAATTGAACAATCACTGGCTAATCATCTTAAAGTTGCTGAAGGTTTAGAGCGCAATGCCCAAATTTCTAAAGTAGAGCACTTAGCAGCAGCGGCTGCACATGATCGAGCAAAGG
>CAZNXI010000005.1:0-1201 GCA_964577005.1 uncultured Rheinheimera sp. | reverse complement strand
CAAAGGTAACAACTCAAGCATTACGACAACAGGTTCAGATAGTCAATCATAAGCTCAATGCGCTGCTTTACCGCAATCTAACTCAAAGCGGAGATATCACAGCAGATACACTGATAGAAACCAGCACAAACTTATTTACTGTTAAACAGTTACCCTCGCAGCAGCATTTTAACAACAAAATTAGTAGTCATCCTAAGCTGCAGCTACTAGCGACTCGCAGAGCAGAAGCAAAACAAATCGCAGAAGTAGTCAAAGGCCTTTACCGTCCAGAAGTATTCTTGTATGGCCGCTATAACCTGACACAAACACAATCTATTGCGAGTGATATTGCCCCAGATTGGTTGATCGGCTTGGGAATGCGCATTCCTCTTGTCGATCGAAGTGGCAAAAAAGGCAATATCAGTGCCGCAACCAATAACATTGACGAACTCGAGTATTTACAGCAAGCCGCCAGCAGCGAATTAGCATTACTGCTTGATCTAAGTTACAAAGAAGCACAGCAAGCGCTAACAGAATATCATAGTTTAGCCTCTACTATTGCGCTAGCCGAGCTTACAGTACAACTACAACAGCGCGCCTTTGCTGAAGGCTTAGGCCGCTCCCTAGATGTGATCGATGCGCATACTTTTCTAGCGACAACCCAAACGATGCGCGATGCAGCAGCACTTAGGTTTATTTTATCTTTTAGCCATTTATTAACAATGACTGGCGATTATGAACAAATTTTTAATTACGCTCAGCATGGCTAGGTTATCCAGTGAATATCAAACGCATATCCTTAACCTTAATAGCGCTGTTCATTATCGTCAGTATCTTTAGTCTTTTTTGGCAGATGTATCAGCCACAGCCAGTTCAATTACAAGGGCAAATTGAGGCTAAGCAACATATGGTATCTTCAAAAATTCCTGGGCGGGTCGCTACCATTTATGTCCGCAAAGGGGAATGGATCGCTGCTGGCAGCTCAGTTTTTCAAATCAACAGCCCAGAATTGGAAGCAAAACTTACTCAAGTCAATGCGATTGAAACGATTAGCCAAGCCTTGGTACAAGCTCTAGATAAAGGCACTCGAGAAGAGAGTATCGCTGCAGCCAAAAGCGAGTTTGAAAAAGCCGCGGCAGCGGCATTACTTGCTAAGACCACCTACCAACGCATAAAGTCTTTAGCCGAAGAAGGATTGGTCGCCAGACAACGAGCTGACGAG
>CAZNXI010000004.1:0-57668 GCA_964577005.1 uncultured Rheinheimera sp. | reverse complement strand
CCTAACGGCCAGATTAGCGCAAAAGACACGCCTGCATTTGCATTCAATAGTGATCAAGTACTTTGCCAGCCAAGGATAACGCTGTTAGCATAGCCATCTTTACGTCTTATGAGTGCTGGCGCCGTGCTGTGGATCCCCTTTACCTTACTCGCTGCTTTTATGCAGGCTTGGCGCAATGCCTTTCAAAAACAACTGAGTAAAGACGTCAGTGTCACGGGCGTTACCTTAGCCCGTTTTATCTGGGCTTCGCCATTAGCTGCCTTGTATTTAAGCGGTTTGTACTATTGGCAACCGGTTGCTATGCCGCAATTTAATGGTAAATTTGCGCTGTTTATTGTTGGGGCAGCCTTGGCGCAAATACTGGCCACAGCATTAATGGTAAAACTGTTTAAATGGCGCAATTATGCTATTGGTGCCGGTTTAGCGAAAAGTGAAGCCATTTTGGCCGCAGTGCTTGGCGTGGCTTTTTTTAGTGAATCCTTAAGCTGGTTAGGCTGGTGTGGTGTGCTATTGGGGGCTGCTGCGGTATTTTTATTAAGTGGCGCCAGCTTAAAGCAACTCTCATGGCCGGTTATGCTGCTTGGCTTAAGTAGCGGCTTGGCGTTTGCACTGACCTCGCTATGGGTGCGGCAGGCCAGTCTAGTGTTAGGCTTGCCCTTTCCACATGGCGCTGCTTGGGTGTTGCTAATCGTGATCTTACTGCAAAGCCTCTTGCTGGTCAGTTACTTAGCTTGGCGTGATCGCCACACCTTAGTGGCATTATGGCAGCGCCCTAAACTTACCCTGCTGGTCAGTGTCACCAGTTGTATTGGCTCCATCGGCTGGTTTACGGCCATGAGCTTAGAGTCTGTTGCCTTAGTAAAAACCTTAGGGCAAATTGAAGTGCTATTTATGCTACTGATCTCGGTGTTTTTCTTTAAAGAAAAACTGCAAAAAACCGACCATGGCGGCCTGGCACTTATAGTACTGGCCGCTATTGCAGTAATGTGGGCTTAAGCCACTTGGCAACATGCCAAGCATTTACCCTCTGCTAGCGGCCTCAGTCATTTATTTCAGCATACTTTTCAGCACACCATCACGCTTAATTAAGCCATGATATAGCGCAGCGGTGATATGCAGGATAATCAGTGCCATCAGTAGCACACTTAACCAAGCATGTAGCTCTCGAAACAGACCGTACCAAGCTAAATCAGTACTGACCAGTTGCGGTAAGGCTTGCCCAAACAGCATAACAGGTCGCCCCGCGGCATTTTGCATCAAGTAGCCGGTCAGTGGCATGCACCCAAGCAGCAGATAAAATACCCAATGCGTTAATTTAGCGGCATAGTATTGTAACCGCGGCATGCTGCTAGGCAGCGCGGGTTGATTGGACATCAGCCGAATACCAAGCCGCACGATCAGCGCCAGCGCAGCGATTAACCCCGCCGTTTTATGCCAATGAAGTAGCGTGTATTGCCAAGCCCCTAAGCTGGTTACCATGCTTAACCCAACAAAGAGTAACGACAAAATCAGTGCCGCCATTAACCAATGCATAACCCGCATGGCAAGGGGATACATCTGCACATTATTCATGTTTGTCACCTGCTACCGTTTCCATTAACACCTCACGCGCTCGACGCCGGTGTGATTCAGCATAAGCCGCCGCTCTGGCGCGCAAAATCGGATCAGCACTGGGTAAGAGGCCATCGGGTAATACTAAAGGGTCGAAATTAATGGCATTACAGAGGCCATTTTCCTGTTTACTGGCAAGGGTAATTTGAATAATGCCCGCCTGAATTTGTGGGTTTGTCTCTGGCCACAGCACCGTCGGATCTTGTGGATTATCTTTCTCGGTTGCCAGTGTAAAGACCAAATCAAACTCTACTGGCGCTTGCTTTAGCCGCGATAAAAACTCTTGCTCTAAGGCATTGTCGGCGCTGTCATCTACAGTGGTATTACCCGCCACCGCCTTGGGTACTATTGCCCAGCGTGCCGCTTGCTGTTGTCCTTGGCTATCGACTAAATAAAAGGCATGGATGCTATGGTACTGTTCCGTGGCATAACTTTGCGTAGGTTGATAGCTGGCACGCCACTGTCGAAAGGCTGCAGTTTCAGGATTCGCAGCAAAAAACTCGCCAATGCTGTTGTTTTGCAAAGCGGCTAACTGCTGATAAAACTTCTCGGGGGTGCCGACCGCTAACACCGGCGGTGTATTCATCGCCGTGCGCCATTGTTCCGCGGTATTGGGTAAAATCGTCAAGGCTAAGCTGCGCACCGGCGCTTTTAAATCTGGCGCAGTCGGATTACTACCCGCTACCGAAAAGCGGCCGATAAAAGGATAGCTACCCGCTTGAAATAAGCTCGCACGCGAATAGGCCGCTAACTCACCCGACGCTTCGAAGCGCCCATATACACAAAAACCTTTCGCGTGTGCGCGGCGAAACCCCTGATGCACGCTACTTCCTTGCTGTAAATTAATAAAATCTTGTGCGCTGACCGTCTGTCGACTGTCGCTTGCCGTATAAAGAAATGCCGCAGTTAACACTGCCGGCACTGCCACTAACGCTACATATCGCATTATGATGCATACCTGTAAGAATTTATCTTGCGCACAAGGTAATTCACTATTGCCTTTTATGCAAGTTAAATTTAACCAATTCGTCAAACGTTGGCTGAATACCACCGTTCTGGTGCTGCTCACACCGCCAACAGGCAATGGTACACGCATAATACTGAATAACGTCTGAAGCTTTTTTCTGTTTAACACTAGCACTCTGCGGCGCTTAACGATTATACTGTATTTAAATACAGCATAAGGAGTTTGGTATGACTACGCAGATTTTAGGTCAAGCCACCTTAGGCAAGACACTGTTGCTACCTTTGTACAGCCACCCTATTGCGGCCGGTTTTCCGTCACCAGCACAAGATTATGTCGAACGTACGCTCGATTTAAATCAACTCTGCATTCGCCATCCGAGCGCGACGTTTTTTGTGAAAGTCAGTGGCGAATCCATGCAAAACGCGGGTATTTATCATGAGGATATTTTGGTGGTCGATCGCGCCTTACAGGCCAAGCATGGCGATATTGTTGTAGCATTTTTAAATCAAGAATTTACTGTAAAAGAACTACAGCTTAAACCACAGTTGCAACTGCGCCCGCATAATCCGGCGTTCCCGCTAATCACCATTCGCGAAACAGATGAGTTTGAAGTCTTTGGTGTGGTGAGCAGCGTGATTCGGAATTTACAACGTTGAAGCGCCAAGATTCCTGTTTTGCGCTGGTCGACTGTAATAATTTTTACGCCAGCTGCGAAAAACTGTTTCGGCCCGATCTACGGCATAAAGCCGTGGTGGTGCTCTCGAATAATGATGGCTGTGTGGTGGCGCGCTCGAAAGAAGCCAAAGCGCTAGGCATTAAAATGGGCGTGCCGGCGTTTCAGATCCGCCAGCAGTTAGAACGCGGTGAAGTTGTGGCTTTTTCTTCAAACTATGCGCTGTATGCCGATATGTCGGCGCGCGTGATGACCACCTTAGAGCAATTAGCGCCTGCGGTTGAAGTATATTCGATTGACGAAGCCTTTTTGGATCTCTCTGGCCTCGCGGCTTGTGTGTCTTTACCCACCTTTGGCCAGCAGATCCGCCACAGTATTTTGCAATACCAAGGCATCAACGTTTGCGTGGGGATAGCCCCGACCAAAACACTGGCGAAATTGGCCAATTATGCCGCGAAAAAATGGCCACAAACGGCAGGCGTTGTGGATTTATCAGATCGTGACCGGCAACGTAAACTGCTCGCCTTAGTGCCAGTAAGTGAAGTCTGGGGAATTGGCAGTAAGCTGAGCGTCCGCTTACTCAAACTGGGCATTAACACCGCCTTAGAGCTAGCCGATGCCAACCCCGCGTTTATTCGCCAACAGTTTTCAGTGGTAGTATCGCGCATTGTGCAAGAGCTGAATGGTCAATCGTGTTTAGCACTGGAACAGGTTGCGCCACCGAAAAAAGAAATTGTCAGCTCTCGCTCTTTTGGCGAGCGCATTACCTGTAAAACGCAGATGCAAGAAGCCATTAGCGAATATGTCGCCCGCGCTTGTCAAAAGTTACGCCAAGAACAACAGCAAGCAAAGCAGCTTTCGGTGTTTTTACGCACCAGCCCCTTTAGCGACAAACAACGCGATCCCTTTTATGCCAATAGTATTAGCCAAGCCTTACCTTGCCCCAGTGCGGATACGCGGGTGTTTTTAAGCTTAGCAAAAAACCTGTTAGAGGCGATTTGGTGCGAAGGTTATCGCTATGCTAAAGCGGGCGTAATGTTGTCTGATTTTTATGCAGAAGGCGTATATCAACCGTCGCTGTTTGCAGCAGAAACGCTCGGTGAAACCCCACCGCCCACTTATAACAGCAAGCTGATGACAACGCTAGATCAGCTTAATCAGTCTGGTAAAGGCAAGGTATGGTTTGCCAGCCAGGGCATGCAGCAAGCCTGGGCCATGAAGCGCGACATGTTATCACCGCAGTACACCACGCGCTGGAGCGATTTACCGCGAGTCACCTAAGGACGGGATAACGCGGCTTATTGATGCACCGCGCGGGCTAAACGTTCTTGCACGGCGGCCCACTCAGCACTGTGTGGTGGCATTTCCAGTAAAATCAGCTCAGCACCGGTCTGATCGGCAGCAAATAAGCTACGGTATAACTGCTGGCCAAAGGCGTGAGCATCGGCCGGCAATTGGTGATGGCTAAAATGCTGCAGTGCGGGCGGTAAAGCTTGGCGATGCAATACCGCAATCTTGGCCGTCGTATCTGCCTGTAAATACTGCACTAACTCCGCATAAGGCAAACACTGCAACGGGGTATTCGGTTGATAATGGGCTTTAACATTGCCCGCTACTTTGACCTGATGCTGTTGTGGGTGTCGAACTTCGCACCCGAGTACCTCTTCTAAATCAGCTTGACTGATTGGGCCGGCGCGTAAAATTTCTACGGTATCACCCAGCACACTGACAATGGTCGATTCCAAACCAAACTGACAATCGCCGCCATCGAGTACCGCCTCAATGCGCCCGGCTAAGCCATGCAATACCTGCTCAGCACTGGTTGGGCTCAGTTTTTTATAACGATTGGCCGAAGGGGCCGCTACGGCAAATTGATGTTGCTGCAGGAGTTTTAATAGCACTGGATGCGCCGGCACCCGAAGGCCAATACTGTCTAAACCGCCGGTCACAACAGGGCTAACATGATCAGCCTTGGCGACTAACAAGGTTAACGGCCCTGGCCAAAATGCCTCGGCCAGTTGCCACGCCACCGCCGGAATATTTTTGGCCCAATCCTGCATCGCCTTGGCATCCGCAAGATGCACAATCAGCGGATGATCGGCCGGACGCCCTTTGGCTGCAAAGATTTGCTGCACCGCAGCCGGTTGACTGGCATCGGCCGCTAAACCATAAACCGTTTCCGTCGGCACGGCGACCAGCTTGCCTTGTAATAACAACTGCGCAGCCTGCTCGACCTGCTCGCTGTTAGTGGCATCTAATCTTAAGGTTTCAGACAAAATAGGCTCCTTACGCCGACGTTAGGGGTTGCAATAGGCACAATGCGCGACAGAGGCATAAGCCGTTGCCGCAGCCTCTTGCTCGGTATGACCACAGGCACTGCAGCTTTTAATATAGTATTTTACCTGCGTTGTCGGTGCATGACAGGCTTCGCAAGGCAAGCCGCGTTCAACCTGTTTACGCCAAAAATCTGGTGTTTGACAACGGGGACAATGTGCAGCCAAACGCTCGGCTAACTGCTCAGCCGCCTGTTGAATATACTGCTGGCGTACTGGACATAAATGCGCCCGAAAATCCGGCTCTAGCTGCACCTCTTCGGCTAATTGACCGTCACTTTGCAGTAACTTGGCCTCTTGCCACGCCTGCTGCAGCGCATTATACCCTATTAATCCTTTGACGAGGCCACCTTGATAACGCAAAATCCAACCTTGGGCCGGATCTTGCCGACTGATATGCGCAGCAAAGGCCGCCGGATCGCGACTGCTCAAGGCACTAAGCGGAATAGGCCCCGCTGCGACAGCCACAATTTCTTGGCCCGTCCGGCTATCTAACCACAGCAGTAATTCTTCATCCCAATTCAACAATCCCGGCATAGGGCCGCCGCCAAAACTGCCTTCGCTACCCAGGCCAATAACGCAACCGGTAAGGGCTATCGCTTGCTGCGCTTTAGCGCGGGCGCAAGCCACTGGACTAAGCGTGCGTTCGTGCTCGCCTGCAAAGGTGCCTAAGCTATCAGTATCGAACGCTGCTGTCGTCACCAGTTCAACCCCTACACTGGTCAACGCGGGCGCAATCTGCTGCTCTTTATGATGCAGCGTTAATAACGCGGCTGTTGTCATCTGGTGTGTTCCTATTATCAACTAAATGGCACCCAAGTATTACCACGGTGCTTGGCAAAGGCGCTATGTTAACAGGTTATCCCCTCGTTTTACGCCCCAGTGTGATGGGCAATTATGCCGCATGACATGCTAGAGGCGCTACTCAAACTGACAAGCTGTGGCATTGATGTTTTTAAAACCGACAACCGCTGCACCTTTGACGGCGCTATCGGTTTTACATTGGGACAAGGGCAATAATAACAAGGTGTTACTGTAGTTAAAGAGGACTTATCTATGGCGTGGCTGAGCGCTCAAACGAACGCTTAGCCTTGGGTTAAGCGCCTGCGTAACATTAAGTAAAGATTAATTCTGCAGCAGAAAGATTGATCTGGATCAAGCTTTTTGCGTATCATACTTTCAGAAATTTCTGAAAGTTCAATAAGTAAAAGCTTATGCAAATGACACCGATGATCGAATCGTTCGTCTATCACTTTGGTGAAATGGGCAGTCGCTGGGGCTTTAACCGAACCGTCGGCCAAATCTATGCCCTACTGGTGATCAGTGAAGATGCCTTGTGTGCCAATGAAATTGGTGACTTGCTCGGGATCTCGCGCGGTAACGTCAGTATGGGATTAAAGGAACTTGGCAGCTGGCAGTTGGTGCAAGTACAGCATAAACCGGGTGAGCGGCGCGAGTTTTATCATACCCGCGGCAGCATCTGGGATATGGCCAACCGGGTATTTGAAGAACGGCGTAAACGTGAAATGGACCCAACACTGAGCTTGCTACGCGACATTATGATGGACGAGGCGGCTAACCTGCAGGAAGTCTATGCCCAGCAACGCATCGCCGAAATTCATGATCTGTTAGAGAACATCACAGAATGGACGCAAAGCCTGCAGTCCTTGTCCCCTGAAAAGCTAAATACCTTAATGAAGTTAGGTTCGGGTGTCGGCAAGGTTTTAGAGTTTACGGATAAGTTTTTAGGTAAAAAAGATCCGGCGAAAGAAGCTTAGCGCATTTCGCCTTGTTTAATCAGCTGTAGTGAGGTTGCCATGTTAGATACGCTGTTACTCTCGCGCATCCAGTTTGCTGCAAATATTAGTTTTCATATCTTGTTTCCGACCATCACCATCGCCCTTGGCTGGCTATTGGTGTACTTTAAAATCCGTTTTGATTTGTCACAGCATCCGGTATGGATGCGCGCGTATCGCTTTTGGGTCAAGGTGTTTGCCTTAACCTTTGCACTTGGCGTAGTTAGCGGTATTACCATGTCGTTCCAATTTGGTACCAATTGGCCAGGTTTTATGGAAACGGTCGGTAATATTGCTGGCCCATTGTTGGCCTACGAAATTTTGACCGCCTTTTTCCTCGAAGCCACCATGTTGGGCATTATGCTATTTGGTTTTCATAAGGTGCCGCGCTGGCTGCATACCCTCGCCACCTTGTTGGTCGCCATTGGCACTAACATGTCGGCGTTTTGGATCCTGGTGCTAAATTCGTGGATGCAAACACCGGTGGGCTTTGAAATGCGCGGTGGCGTGGCCCATGCAACCGACTGGCTGGCGATTATCTTCAATCCGTCTTTCCCGTACCGCTTTACGCACATGATGCTGGCCTCTGCCTTAACCGTCTGCTTTTTGGTAGCGGGGATCTCAGCCTACCGTTTGTACCGTGGCGACAATAAAAAAGCACCGCGGCTCACTTTAAAAACGGCGTTATTTAGTGCGGCACTGTTGGCTCCCACTCAGGCTTTTGTTGGCGATTTACATGGTTTAAATACGCTGGAACATCAACCGCAAAAAATTGCAGCGATGGAAGGTATCTGGCATACCGAGCGTGGTGCACCGCTGGTGTTATTTGCGATTCCAGATGCAGAGACGCAAACTAACCGCTTTGCGTTAGAAATACCCAAGTTAGCCAGCTTAATTCTGACGCATGACTTAGATGGCGAACTGCAGGGGATCAGTGATTTCCCTGACGCACATCCGCCCGTGGCCCCCGTGTTTTAAAGCTTTCGGGTCATGGTCGGCATCGGTATTCTAATGCTAGGGGTTGCTTGGTGGTGCAGTATCCGCCTGTACCGCAGTGGCGAGCTGAGCAAACTCCAATACAAGGTGTTGATAGGCATGTCGTTCTCTGGTTGGATCGCGACCTTAGCCGGTTGGTATGTCACCGAAATCGGCCGGCAACCCTATTTAATTTATGGCGTACTGAAAACACGGGATGCCGTGACCACGGTGGCCAGTGAACAAGTTGCCCTAACGCTGATTATGTATCTAGCGCTCTATGTGGTGTTGCTAATCGCTTATGTCAAAACCCTGTTCTGGTTGGCTGATCGCGCCATCGACGTGGAAGAGTATGATCTGTCGTTACCCGGCTTACCCGAGCAAAAAGCCCCATTGGCCAGCGCAGGAGGTGAACAATGAGTTGGTTAACCGCTGAGAATTTAGCCCTGGTGTTTGCCGCACTGACGGCGCTGGCAGTGTTACTCTATGCCATCCTAGATGGCTATGATCTGGGGGTGGGGATCACCCTGCCTATGGCGAACGAAGCTTGGCGAGATACGGGTATTGCCTCTATCGGCCCGTTTTGGGATGCCAATGAAACCTGGCTGGTGTTAGCCGTGGGATTATTATTGGTTGCCTTTCCGGTGGCGCATAGCGCCATTCTGCATGCGCTCTATCTACCTGCCACCATGCTGTTGTTTGGGTTGATTTTGCGTGGCGTGGCTTTTGACTTTCGGGCCAAGGTGAAGCCGCAGCGCAAAATCCGCTGGGACTGGACTTTTAAGTTTGGTTCGATACTCGCGACCTTTAGCCAAGGCTTTATGTTAGGCATCTATGTGATGGGACTGGAATATACCGCGAGCAGCATTTTGTTTGCTTGCTTTAGCGGTCTGTGCGTTACCGCAGCCTATGCCATGATTGGGAATGCTTGGCTAATTGGTAAAACCAGCGGTGAATTACAACGGCACGCGATTCGTCAGTGTAAAAAGGCCGGTGTCTTTACCTTTGCCGGTATTCTGGCTGTCAGCACCATCAATCCCATGATTAATGCCAATGTGTATCAGGTATGGACAGAGCCGCCGCTGGCTTACTTTTTTGCCGCCATTCCACTGCTGTGTTTTGCTATGTTTGCCTTAGGGTATCTGGCACTGCGCCGTTTACCTTTGCCAGATGATCGCGGGGCTTGGTTGCCGTTTTTTATCTGCAAAATCATCTTTATCTGTAGCTTTATCGGCTTAGCACTCAGCTTCTACCCCTTTGTGGTGCCGAACCAGCTTACCTTGTATGAAGCGGCGAGTTCGCAAGAATCGCTGACCATTATCTTTTTTGGCGCCGTGGTGGTGATCCCGATCATCGCGGCATATACCGCAGTGGCCTATTATGCGTTTCGCGGTAAAGCCGATGGCTTAAAGTATTACTAAGTGACGAGTTACCGCGCTAGGCCAGTTTTTGCAAGGCTAAGCGCTTTAACCCAAGGTAAAAAAAGCTGGTAAGCAGCACCATAAAGACAGCAGCCCACAGCCATTTTTGTGGGCTGCTGTTATACAGTAAAAAGTAAGCCAACTGCGCCAGATTTAACCCAGCAATGCCCCTGAGCATCCACTCTTTATTCACCCGACTCAGCACCAAGGCACCTAAGGGCGCCATCAATAACACCACCGGATAAGCAGACAGCCAGGTTTGTAGTTGATAGTGTGTCAACGCCGATTCCACCAGACCACGATACGCAAAGCCCGCAATACTGATGGCGGCCATCAGCATAATGGCAAAATGGGTAGCCAGTTTTTCTTTCAAACGAAACAGCGTCACCAGTAAGGTATACAAAATAATGTCAGCGCCAGTACCAAATAAACTGGCACAAGCCCCACCGGCCAGTAATACCAGTAGCAGTAGCGGATATTCCATGCGCTTAGGTGTGCGTAAACTGTCTTGACAGCCACGATGCTGCGCCAAGCTGTATACTAACGCAAAGGCGGTGATCAGGCTTAAAAATAAGGCTTGTATTAGATAGAGCGGCAACTGCTGCAAAAACTGCATCCCCAGCAGAAAACCGATAAAACACAGCGGGAACATCCAAAGCAGGGGCAAATATTGCCTGACGTTACCGGCCGTCGACAAAATATAAATAGAAGCACTGGTCATGCCGATACTTTGAATCATCAGACTAAAATCGCGCGCCATGGCGCGATCAATCTGCAAAAAGATATTGAGAATAGGAAAGGCGACTGCGCCGCCGCCCTCTGGGGTGGAGCCGGCCACAAAAGCACCCAGCACCATTATCGCAGGGTAATACCAGTGTTCCTGCAGAAACGACCAAGAGCTAAAATGCCAGAATAACCCGCACCATATCAGCAAGGCAGCAATAAACCAGCTGCGGAACAACCGACTTTTAAACATAGTGCGCTATGCGGCCTAAAACTTTTGCGGTCGGAAAATCCACACTTCGCTCAGGCTAACAATGCCAGGCTGGGTGTCAAAAAACTCCTGAGTGATCTGCTCAGCAATCTGTTCAGCTTTTTGCTGATCTTTCACGATGACTTCAATTTTCATCAGATGTAAGGCATCGATAATTGAAGCATGCTGCGCCGGATGCAGATGTAAGGAGCTGTTCCCGCCCGCTTCGAAAATACTGTAGCCCTTGGCACCCGCCTCTTCCAATAAAGCGATTAAATCTTCCTCTAACACTTTTTCGGCAATAATATTAATTTGATAAGCCTGATATTTCATAATGGACTCCAGCGTCTTAAAACACGACTTTCGCTAATTCGGTGAACAATGGAATACAAACCGCTATTGCAATCGGAGTTCCAACACTGGTTGAGGAACCAATGTAAGCTGATGGATTCGCCTTGGGGATACCCGCTCTCAGTGTCGGAGGGCCAGAAATATCCGAACTCGACGCTGCCATCACCGCCAACAGTACTGTCCCCCCCGCACTAAACCCAGTCAGATGATGCGCCAAATAGCCCAAGCCAAAGCCAATAGCACCGTGTGTAATGGGTGCTGCTATCGCATAGACTACGTACCAATGCGCCACTCGGCGCAGTTCACTTAAACGCTGCCATGCTTCAATACCCATAATCAGCATTAAAATCGATAAGAAACCGCGGAATACCGGTTCATAAAAAGAGGCATACACCGGTTCCGGTTTAGCAAATAAGCCGATTAATAACCCCAGTAACAGCGCTGTTAAGGCTGATCCTTGAAGACTATCAACAATAATTTCTTTGATGGAAATGGGCTTACGACCACTTTTTTGTGGTTTTTCTACTCCGGCTTCAGCTACCGCCTGCTGCCGATCACTGGCTAAGCGACCTAACACTATTGCCAATATTAAGGCAGGTATGTCCATAAAGGGGTATAACGCCGATACCCAGGCTTCGTACTCCATACCAATATCATCTAAATGCAGCATTGCAGCGGCAAAAGTTGAGGCGGAAACAGCACCAAACAAACCCGCGGTGGCCAAGGCATCGGTTTCTTTCACACCAGGCAACTTTGCCAAGGTATATTTGCCTAATAGCACAATCAGCACACCGACTAAGACGGCAAAAAATGCAGGGAGTAACAGTTCTGCAAGGTTGGCATTGCGGATTTCCATACCGCCCTGCAAACCGATTTTAAGCAGCAAGACGATAACGATAAATTTGTAGACAGGCTCAGGAATACTCAGCCGGCTGCCCAGTGCAGCAATCAACATACCGCCAAGTAAAAACGCCAGCGTTGGCTTTTGCAAGCCAGCAACAAAGTAATCTGCAACAGTCAGAAGAATATCCATTAGCACCTCAGTAGATTTTGCGCGACAGCATAGAGGGTGCCGAGCACAATGGCAAACTGGTCAGAGGGATCCTAACAGATTTACTGAGTTAGGTTGTAAAAAAACGACAAAGCCAGTCTGTTTTATACAAACTGGCTTAAAAGCAACCAGCGTTTAATCGTAACGGTAAGAAAACTCGACTTTACTGCCATCGGCCAGCGTCATTACCCGTGCATATAACTCCAAAGGCCCGATACCATCGTCGACAAATCCTGATACGGTAATGCTATCACCAGGTTGAGCAGGCACCCAGTTCGGTCCAACGTAAACACGAATTGAACCGGTCTCATCTACTAAACGAAACTCATCTTTATCCAAAATGCGCTCCACCGTACCCGATACGGTGACCATAGAGCCGCGCTTCACTTCATTTAAGGGCGTAATCGTTGTGGCGATTGCCGGTGCAGCTAAACCACATAGCAAGGCAACACTCAAAAAAAACCTTTTCATCATAAACCTCTTCTCATCAGTCTAGTAATACGGTGTTAATTAATCAAAGGCCAGCATAAGCAGCACTAAAGCCATCACGCCGGCTAAGACTAACCATTTGCGGGCAACGCGAATTTCAACTTCTTGCGCTAACCAGCTTCCGGTTTGTGCTAAATCGATTTTCTCTACCTCTTTCATCTTCGTCTCCTCGTGTTACTGGCTATCCAGCTTAAGAAACAGTGTAAAAGATGAAGCTGACAACAACCTGACGACAAAAACTTTATTGACGATATTTCAAAATAAATTCTGCCCCCCCTGTCGGTCTGTTCAATGCCTCAATGCTACCGCCAAAGGTTTGCTGAATTCGATCCACAATCGCCATCCCTAACCCAGCACCACCTGCTGGCGCATCAGCACTACGCCAATAGGGCTCAAATAAATGCGCCAATGTCTCTGCTGACAGCCCCGCACCTTCATCTTGTACCCGAATCCAAGGCTCAGGCCCAACATGAATCTCAACCGTTCCTCGCGCGGCATGTAAAATCGCATTTTCCACCAAATTGGTCAGTGCCAGCGTAACAGCAGCAGCATCTGCTTTAACCCATATCGCCCTCGCTGCAGGGTTAAGCGCCAGCGTGACTCCTCGCTGATACGCAAAAGGTGCAATAGTCGCGATCACCTCTGTCGCTATCTGATTCAGCTCCGCAGGCTGTTCAATCTTTGCGGTTAACGCTTCGGCTCGGGCACAAGCCAATAATTGAGATACCATACGAGAAAGCTGTGCTAAGTCTTGGCGCAAGCGTTCGGTGGCTTCACTAGCGGGTAACGCATCCATTCTGGCAACCAGCACCGCCACTGGTGTGCGTAAGGCGTGAGCCACTTCTGCGGTTCGGCGCTTTTCCGCGGCAAGAGCACGGTTAAGTCGCTCCAAGGCGCGCTGAGTGGCTTGCATCAAATCTTCAATTTCTGTTGGATAACGACTCACCGGTACGGGCGGTACTGCACAGCCCGGTTCCACCGATCTCGCCCAATGTGCAGCAAGTGTTACCGGCTGAATTATACGGCGTAAAATAAAAGCATTGGCAGCAATCAGAATTAACGCAATTGGCAGCACCGGTAGCCAAATATGCTGCATAAATTCGGCTAACAAGGCGCCATGTAGCAAGGTGGCAGGATCATCAGTCATCACAAAGACCAAACGAAATGCCTGCTCGGGTAGCTGTACCTTATTAGATGCCACCAGTAAAGGATGAGTGGTTAGGGTTAAACGAGTGACCCAATCCTGTGCAAAGGTGCCGGTTTTTAGCGCTTGGCCAGGAATCAAATCCAGATTCTCGCTATCCCGAATCACCCCCTCGCTATCCAGTAATGCAAAAGCATAATCGTTTGGATAGTCGCGATATAACTATCTGGCCGTTGCGGCAATCTGCAACTGCTGCGGATCTAACGCCAACGTTAATTGGGCCATTTGCTCCGCGATCACTTCCTGTTCCAGCTCAGCACGGTTAGACCCATAGTAAAAAGCCACAGCGCCCGCATTAACCAATAATACGATAAAGGCGATCCAAGCCAGTTTGCGGGTTAAAATACTGGCTAATGATTGCGTAGCCGCCATCAATGCCCCTCCTGTTCGACTAACATCCAACCCACCCCGCGAATCGTGACGATAGTGCAGCTCGATCCGACTAAGGCTTTGCGTAAGCGGGATACTGCCGCCTCCAGCGCATTGGGACCAACCTCATCACTATAATTATAGATTGCCTGCTCCAATACCTGCCGAGTAGCCACCAGACCAGCCGCACGCATTAACGACTCCAATAAACTGAGTTCGCGCCGACTTAGCAGCAAAGGTTGCTCCGCTAAGGTCACTGAACGGGTATTCAAATCAAAGTGTAAATCTGCAAAACTTAACGCTGCGGCACTGCGTTCACCGGGACGACGTAAGACGGCTCGACAACGCGCAATCAATTCTGACATTTCTACCGGTTTGACAATATAATCATCAGCGCCGGCATCCAAACCGCGAATTCGGTCATCCAACTGATCTTTAGCCGTGAGCATAATCACCGGTGTAGTACCCACAGCCCCTTTGGCCAATAAAACACTCAAGCCATCACCATCTGGTAAACCACGGTCTAGGATCAGTAAGTCATAATCGGTTTGGGCTAGAAATTGCTTTGCCTGAGCCAGCCTACTCGCATGATCTAGGGTAAAACGTAAAACCGGCTTTTTCTAACGCGCTGATCAGAGATTCAGTCAGAGACGGGTGGTCTTCAACCAATAAAATACGCATGGGCAGCCTCAGATACGTGTGATTATTTCGACGCCATAGCTTGTACCAAGTTCAGTTTTTAATGTAACTAAGATGCAAACATTTACGCTAGTACACTCAAAAAATAACCCCGGTGAAACCGGGGTTATTAATTAAGGATGAGAAACTGCTGAAATCAGTGTTTCTAGCTTACAGCGTGAATCTAAAACCGAAATAAGCTGTACGCTCAGGTGCCGGCTCAATACCGTCAGTTCTCACGCGGCTGTAGTAGTTTTCATCTAGCAGATTGTTGATACCGGCATATAGCGCCCACTGTTTAGACAGCTCATACTCGGTGCTAAAATCAACTACCTGATAAGATGGGATCTTAGCATTAATAGTTGCCGCTCCTGTGCCACGAGGCAGATTAGAATCTTGCCAGTACTGATCGCCAACCAGCGTCAGGCTAAGCGCAGCAGTCAAGGCATTACTTGCATAGTTAAGCCCAGTACGTACTAGGTAATCTGGTGCAAAAGAGACCTTATTACCCACCAGGCTAGTGTTTGTACTGCTTGTGATTTCTGCATCTAACCAAGAGCCGTTCGCGAAGGCAGTTAGATTATGACCAGGCGATAATTCAAAAGCATACTGCAGACTTAGCTCAACACCTTGATGACGTGAATCACCACTGTTTACCCGCTCAATATCGGTGATATTAACTTGAATTTGCTCAATTTTATCTTTGAAATCAATACGGAACACACTGACATCAAAAGCAAATTGATCAGTCACTTGGCTACGATAGCCTAATTCGTAGTTCATCGCTTTCGATACTGACGGATCATTAGAACCTGCCAACTCAGACGTTGGATTGATTAAATCATCAAAGCGTTGTGGCCGGTAAGATTCTGAAATATTGGCATAGACTTCAGCAGTATCAGACAGCTTCAAGCCTGCGCCTAAACCAAATAACAGCTCATTAAAGGTCCGATCCAAATCAATGGCGTCACGGTTTAAACTAGCGCTTTTCACCACTTCAACCATATCATAATTCAGACGCTCATAGCGTACAGCCGGTGCTAAGCTAAAGTTGCCAAAGCGGAACAGGTTTTCGACAAACAGTGCGGTATAGGTGGTAACACGATCTTGCTCAAAACGAAGGTCAGCTGCATTTTGAGCGTCAGAGGTCAAATCACTATTGCGGTGCTGCGTACGAGGACTGTCACCACTAAAGCCAGATGTACCTGCCGTTAAAATATTATTTTCACCCCACGCTAAGCTATAACGCAGATCGTAACCTAGGTTACGGAATTGCTGCTCGTCAACCGTTGTCGAAGAAGGTGGATTTGCAGGCGGAACAAAGGCGCCTGAACGACGGCTAAAACGATCCATCGCTAGATACCAGATTTTTCCGTTAACGCTGGACGCTGCATCTAACTGCTGCTCATAAGTTAAGCTTGCTAGCGTTTGGTCAATTTTAACGCGGTTAAACGGCGTATTAACCAGATCACGATTGTTGGCAAACTCAGCCGAGGTTAAACGGCCTGCTTCACCTGAGTCTGAGCTATACACATCTAAATTGGCGCCAATTTTGATATCTTTAAAACCTTCGTAACTGAGTCCTAAGTAGCCAGAGCTAACATCAAAATCTTCGTTATTACGCGGGCCATCGGCACGACGATGATCAAATGAGGCCATAAAACCGGTATTGCCTTGTGACCAACGCGCTTCATTGTAGGTACTGTACATAGAATCGCTACCCACAGCATGCTCTGTAACGATGCGAGTTTCTGCTTGTGCAGAGGGGCCACGGGTAACAAAATTGACTACTGGGCCGATTTGCGGGCCGTAAAGTAAGCCTGAACCACCGCGAATAAACTCAACCCGCTCAATACGCTGGCCACCTGGCATATAGTACATGGTGGCATAACCAAACAGGTTGGCAGCCAGTGGTACATTATCTTGATAAAAGGCCACAAATTCAGATTCGTGCGGATCGCCTAAACCACGATAGTTCACATTATAAAAGCTGGGCGTTTTTTGCTCTGAAACAAATAAACCTGGCAAAGTGGCAAACATCGTTCTTAAGTTTGGTTCAACTAAGGTTGGCTGCTCGGTTAAATCGACTACTGATGCTTTTTTCCCCGCAAGCAACATACCATCTTGTAAGTCAGGCAATGTTGTTACACGTTGTTTCGCTTCGCCACGAACTTCCAGCACTTCTACTGACTCTGAGTTAGGGTTAGCTGATTGTGCTTGCGCAGTCATTGAGAACAAAACCAAGGACACTGCAGCGGCGATTTTATTTTTTTGCATTTAAAGCGACCTCTAATAGTTAATGAAGATGAGATTCATTCATATTACCATTAACTATCAGAGGCAGATCTGTGCAGAAATGTCTTTAATGATTTTTTAATCCGCTATTCATTTCTGCCAGCAAACTCTACTCAAAAACACGTTCTGTAACATAGTTAAATACCGTTAAACTTGTTACAACTTTAGATTTGTTCTCTTGGCATTTACTGGTTATTATCAGATGAGTTTTCTAGAGGACATTCTTTATGCGCTATCTATGGATATTATTGCCACTTTTGCTAACGTTAACCGCTTGCCAAAGTGCCTATTACTCCGCAATGGAAAAAGTGGGCGTACATAAACGCGATATTTTGGTAGATCGGGTGGAGGCGGCACAACAATCGCAACAGGATGCGCAGCAACAATTTACCTCAGCCCTAGAGCAACTTAGCCAGTTGATTAATTTTGATGGCGGCGACTTGCAGCGCATGTATCAAACCACCGATCGAGAGTTTCAGGCCTGTCGCAAAGCCGCAGAGGATGTGAGCGCGCGTATCAACAGTATTGATGCGGTGGCCACTGCCCTGTTTAACGAATGGCAAGATGAATTGGATTTATACACCAATGATCGCTTAAAACGAGAAAGCGCGAGTAAATTAGCTGCGACACAACGCCAATATCAAAGCCTGCTCAATACCATGCGTCGTGCCGAAAAAAGTATGCAACCTGTGCTGTCTTCTTTGCAAGATAACACCTTATATTTAAAACATAACTTAAATGCGAATGCGATTGGTGCGTTAAAAGGCGAATTTACGTCCATCCAAAAAGATATCAACAAACTGATTGTCGATATGAATAAGGCCATCAAACAAAGCGAGCAGTTTGTAGCGACCTTAAAACAATAATTTTTATAAAAAACTATCTCAATTGAAGGAGTGTGCTATGTCAGGTCAAGGATCAGGTGGTAATGTTATTGCTGCTTTGTGTAATGTGTTTATTCCTGGTTTAGGTCAATTAGTACAAGGTCGGATACTGGCTGCTATTCTATTTTTTCTGACTTGTGCGGTAGGCTATGCCTTATTTTGGCTTATTATTCCCGCTATTATTGCCGCCATCGCCCACTTATGGGCCATTATTGATGCTGCTAAGTTCAAATCCTATTCCTAAATCGGACTTGCACACTTTCTCCGCCACCTTAACTGGCGCGGAGAAATAGCAAGGTGACTGCACAGTACTTAGATTGGTATTTTCTCGGTCACATTTAATGGCAGCGTGATGGTAAAGCTTGTGCCAGCGCCTGGCAGGCTGACCACATCGATACTGCCCTCTAAAATACCCGTGATCAAGGTGTGGACGATATGTAATCCCAAACCTGAACCGCCCTTACCCAGCTTGGTGGTATAAAAAGGGTCAAAAATACGGGTTAATGCCGCAGGTGCAATACCGCAACCATTATCCTGCACCACCAACTGTAAATGTGCGGCTTTACGACTGGCCTTAAGCGCTATAATGCCAGCTTGCTCAGGTTCAAAGGCGTGGATCATGGCATTATTGATTAAATTCATCAGAATTTGCCCTAAAGGCCCGGGGTAGCTGTCCATGATCAAACTAGGGTCTATCTCTTGGGTAATGGTAACAGCACTGCGCTTTAACACGGGGCGCATTGCCATCAACACTTCCTGTACAATCTCATCCAACACAAAAGAGCGACGTTGATAGCTGGTTTGATCCACGGCCAGTTGCTTAAACCTGCCAATAAGCTCTGCCGCACGACTCAGATTACGTTCTATAATCTCGTAGCCTTCCGCTATTTCAGCTAAAAAAGTCTCCAAGGCTTTACGGGTCAAGCCCGCCGCGAGTTGACTTGAAAATTGTTGTTTGGCATCAAATAAGCTACTGGTTACCGTTACCGCATTGCCTAAGGGCGTATTCAGCTCATGCGCTATACCTGCCACTAAGGCACCTAATGAGGCTAATTTCTCGCTCTGTAGTAACTCATGTTGCGTTTGTTTTAAGTGTTCCAGCGCTTGTTGTAATTCCGCGGTTCGTTCAGCTACACGCTGCTCTAACTTTACATTCAACTCTTGAATTTGTCGCTGTCGCTGCTTTTGTTCTGAGATATCACGTACTATACCAAAGACAATAATGTCATCCTCTTCAATAAAGCGATTCAGCGTCACTTCGGCATCAAATAAAAGGCCAGAGCGGGTTTGATGCACCCATTCAAATTTCTGCGGCTCGCCTTTAGCAGCAAGTGCAATATAATGCGCGCCGAGAGTAATAGAATCCTCGCCATCTGCTTGAGTAACAGGTGATAGAGTAGCAGGATGATTCTTTAACAAATCATCTTTACTGTAACCAAACAGCGCTAAAGCAGCGGCATTACAATCTATAAATTTACCGTCCTGCAATAAAAACATCGCTTCGCTACTATTG
Organism: uncultured Rheinheimera sp.; assembly: GCA_964577005.1. Lineage (GTDB taxonomy): Bacteria > Pseudomonadota > Gammaproteobacteria > Enterobacterales > Alteromonadaceae > Alishewanella. Next base: position 38,085 of record CAZNXI010000004.1, on the reverse strand, counting down.
CGCACAAGCACCGCAAGACGTGCCATCTCCTGTTTAGCTAATTTTTCAGCGGTAATATCTAAAATAAAGCCGTCTAAGAATTTAACTTGGCCTTGTTCATCATATACAGCCTGCCCACGCTCAGAAGCCCATCGAATATGCCCCTGTTTATGCCTAACGCGATATTCCACAGTCCAAGGTTGGCGACTTGCAATCGCCGCAGCAACCCTTGCCGCGGCTTTTTGATTATCTTCCGGTATAATTAATGCAGCATAAGAAATATCTTTGCTATGCAATAATTCCTCTGCAGTATAGCCCGTAATATAATCCACATGGGTGCTAATAAAGAGCATGGTCCATTGCTCATCGAACAAACAGCGATAACTTATCCCAGGGATATTATTGACTAGAGATTGGTAATGGCTCAGTTCAATGTCCATTCTGGTCTACCCTAGTCGCAGTGATAAACTGATAAAAAGCGTTTTCATCTAATGGCTTACTAAAGTAGTAACCTTGCCCTTCTTCACATCCTAATGAGGCCAACAGTTGTTGCTGGCTAGCACTTTCTATTCCCTCGGCAATAGTGCAAACCTGTAAATGCTGCGCTAAGGCCAAAATAGTTTTCACAATACCTAGACTCTCACTACCTGATTGCTCACCACTTACAAAGGCCCGATCAATTTTCAATCTATCGAACTTCAGTTGCTGCAATAAACTTAAAGAAGAATAGCCGGTGCCAAAGTCATCAATTGCCACACTGATCTGCTGTGCGCGCAGTTGATTAATGCGTTCAGCAATTAGTTTAATATTGCCAACAGCAATCGACTCCGTTAACTCGACTTCAATTTGCTGGCCGGTTAAATGATGCTCTGCCATCGTTTGTAATACCTTGGCGACAAAATCCGGCTCATTAAATTGTGTTTGAGAGACATTAATCGCAACCCGAAAATGCTCAGGCACCACCCCTTTTAAACTGGCACGCCAGCGCAAAGCACTGCGAAGCACCCACTCACCTAAAGCCACCATTAAACCGGATTTTTCAGCCAGCGGAATAAACTTATCCGGCGGAACATACTGTCCATCCTCGGTTTTCCAACGTAATAAGCATTCCGCGCCAACGATATCTCCGCTGGCTAAGTTGATAAAAGGTTGGAAATTCAGATGTAAGCGCTCAGCGGAAAATGCCGTACGCAAGCGGCTTAACAAGGTCATGCGCTCTCTGGCCGCCTCAGCAAAGGCTGCTTCATACCATTGCGCTTGGCCACGACTAAAATATTTAGCTTGTTTAAGGGCAATACCCACATTTTTTAAAATTTGGATACCTTGCTGCTGGGGATCTTCTAGTTTAATTAAGCCCGTAGTAGCAGCTAACCTTAAGGGCTCCCCCTGAGCCGTCACAAAAGGTTCAGCAAAAACGCTGGCAATACGCGCCTCAGAAACGGATGCGGCACTTCCATGTAATGCAAACAAATCACCGCCAACTCTGGCGACACAGGCAATATCATGGAATAGCTCGGTTAAACGACTTGCAACGGCCTGTAACACTTGGTCACCAAAGCTGTCATCTAGTACGTTATTAATATAAGAAAAGTTATCAAGATCGATAAGTGCCACCACATTATCGTCGGCTTTACGCTGATTCAAAGAGGCGATAAACGCATGTCGATTCGGTAATTGTACTGCGCTATCAAAGAATGCCAGTTCATTGATTGATAAATAAAGCTGCAGATTTTCAAAAGCGATAGAAATATTCTGACAAAATACCGCTAATAAACGCCGACTCACCTCATCCAAGGGCGAGGCGACATCCACAAAGGCAGCTAGCGCTTGTTCATTTGCACCTTGAAAATAAACGGTAATTCCCTGCTCAAACTGATGCTGCCGTTGCACCAGCGTCTGGGTTAATTTCTCTCGGATCGTGATATCGGGTAATTGCTGCAGTGGTAAGCCCATCCAGGGCGTGTAACTTCCCGCTGCCGCCAAAATAAAGGGGGTAGCTTGCGTATGTTGCATGGCGGCACACACCAGACACTCTTCTTTCACCTTTAATAAAGCACAAAGCTGAGTGACTAGGCCTACCGCAAACAATTTCAGACCTGCAGGTTTACCTAACTCACGACTCGCTAGCAGAATTTGCTCTAATCCCTGCCGACTACTTTCTAATTGCTGTAATTGGGCGTAAGAGCGAATAGCGATGGTAACACTAGTAAATAACCGAACACGGGTTAACTCCGTTTTCGTTTTATAGTCATTGATATCGTATTGACGAATGGTCTCTATTTCTGGGGCATATCCCGGTTGGCCAGTACGCAAAATAATACGCAACATGCTGTTTTTTAAGGTGTCACGAATTGTTCTTACCAGTTGCAAGCCAGCATCTTCAGTCTCCATCACCACATCGATTAGGGCAATCGCGAAGTGAGCATGCTGCTGCAACAAAGTAAGCGCTTCTGCCGCGCTATAAGCATGGCTAAAAGTCAGGCTGCGGCCTTCAAGTTCTAAGCCGCGCAGCGCAATTTTCGTAGCAGCATGCACATCAGGCTCATCATCTACAATCAGAATATGCCATTCGGGTAAAGCGGGCACGGTGGCTACCGGTTCATCATCAGCAAACACAAGTAGTTCATCACCACCTGAAACCATAGGGTCACTCCAATCACAAATTTACCCACTCAGAATATTAGATATCTCTACAACTGTCTATTAAAAATACAGTACAAATCATGCAGTAAATCAAACAACCTTAGCGTTTCTAGCCAAGGCAAGGTAAGCATACTAATTAGGTATCATGAGACAAACGATGCGGCTGGTTGTCGCATTGCGAGATTAATATCCTAGTAAAACAGTCAACTTTATACTTGAGTAAAATACTAGGTTATTATAGTATAGCGGCCTTGGTGCTTAAGCTCAGGCTAAGCCGCCTTTTACTGCAAATTAAGGTGTTGTATGCGTAATACCATTAAAGAAACGGTGACTCAGGTCCATCATTGGAATGACACCTTATTTAGCATTAAAACTACTCGCAGCCCTTCCTATACCTTTGAAAATGGTCAATTTGTGATGATGGGTTTAGAGATCGACAATAAACCTCTATTACGTGCTTATAGTATCGCCAGTGCCAACTATGAAGACGAGCTAGAGTTTTTTAGCATTAAAGTCCCTGATGGTGCCCTGACCTCGCGCTTACAACATATTCAGGTCGGTGATGAAATTACACTCTCAACCCGAGCCACTGGTACACTGGTGGCAGGCTATTTAATCCCTGGCAAACATTTATATTTATTAGCAACGGGCACAGGATTAGCGCCCTTTCTCAGTATTATTAAAGATCCGGCGATCTACGAACAATTTGATAAAATCATCTTAGTACATGGCGTACGGTATGTGTCAGAGCTGGCTTATCAGCAGGTTATTTGTGAACAACTGCCTGAGAATGAGTTTTTTGGCGATTGGGTGAAAGAAAAGCTGTTGTATTACCCTACAGTCACGCGCGAGCCTTTTCGCAACTCATTACATCAGCAACGCATTACCGCGCTGCTCACTTCTAGCGTTTTTACAGAAGCGCTGGGCTTACCGCCACTCTGCCCGAGTCGCGATAGATTTATGTTATGTGGTAACCAAGCCATGTTAGATGACACTATGGCCATCCTCGATGCTAAAGGGTTTCGAAAAGCCACCTCGCGCCAGCAAGGCGATTATGTGATTGAGCAGGCTTTTCTGGAAAAATAATTCCAACACCGATGTTAGGATTCTTTTATGTTGTTAAATGAAGCGGAAATTGTACGAAATGCCTTAATAGCCAAAGGTTTGGAAACGCCGATGGTGCAAAATGGGCTATCACGCGAAGAAAAATATCAGAAAATTCGTCACTTGATGACAGAAGTGGTCAGCACCCTAGGGTTAGACTTACAAGATGACAGCTTGCAAGAAACGCCACATCGTATTGCCAAAATGTATGTGGACGAAGTATTCGGCGGTTTAGATTATCGTAACTTTCCGAAAATTGCGTTAATTGAAAATAAGATGCAAGTTGATGAAATGGTTAAAGTAAAAGATATCAGCTTTAACAGCACTTGCGAACATCATTTTGTCACTATCGATGGTTTTGCCACGGTAGCTTATATTCCTGCCAAACGTATCATCGGCTTATCAAAAATTAATAGAATCGTGCGCTTTTTTGCCCAGCGCCCGCAGGTGCAAGAACGCTTAACCCAGCAAATATTAGTCGCGCTACAAACTCTGTTAGCGACTGAAAACGTAGCTGTGTCGATTAACGCTGTGCATTATTGTGTTAAATCGCGTGGGGTAATGGATGTTAACTCTAGCACCACCACCACGGCTGTAGGTGGTGTGTTCAAGACCGAAGCGATCACGCGGAGCGAGTTTTTACGTTAAAGCGATATGTCGGTTAATCCGGTAAGTTACTCGTCTTTATCATTAATTGCGCGCTCTGTCTTAAATAACATTACGCCGTTGCGGCCAGCAGCCTTTGCTTGATATAGCGCTTTGTCGGCTTGATGTAACAGGCGTTGCGGATCAATAGCCGCGCCAACTGTAGTGCAGGCTATACCAATAGAGATGGTGACGCCTGCTGAACTTTGCTTTACTTGTTGTCGCATTTGCTCAGCAACCTGTAAGGCAATCTCTTCGTCAGCGCCTGGCAGTACAACGGTAAACTCTTCGCCGCCATACCGAGCAAGCAAGTCTTCGCTGCGACGCAAACTATTACCTAAAACTGCAGCAACAATTTGCAACACTTCATCGCCTTTGATATGACCAAATTTGTCATTGAACTGTTTAAAATAATCAACATCGATTAATAATAGTGCCAAAGAACGGTTTTGCTGCTGACAGGCTGTGGCCGCTTGTTGCAGATAGCTGTCTAAACGACGGCGGTTCGCAATTCCAGTTAAACCATCCATATTTGCAATCGACTCAAGCTTACGATTCGCTTTGGCCAACTCACGGGTATGCTCATCTACCATCTTTCTCAAACGCTGCCGATCTTTATACAGCACCTGTGTCCTCAGCCTGACTAAATAACGCATAAGCAGCCACAATAAGCCAAGCGTGACCAACAACCAAAATAACCGAGCTGGCCAAGTTAAATACCATGGCTGAGGCACAATTATCTGGAAAGGGGTAATGGCTGAAACCCGGCCTAAATGATCGCGCGCCTGCGCTTCAAACTGATAATGACCAGGGTTAAGTTGATAATAGCTAATTTGCCTAGAGCGATTCCAATCGCTGAACTGTTCTTCAAAACCCGCCAATCGCGCTCTGTAAACAGTGGTCTCAGCAGGATATAAACCCGGCAAGGTAAAATCAAACATCACATAATGTTCTGTTGGTACCACTAACGGCGTATCACGTTGCAGCACTGCTGCGTGTAATTGACCTTCTAGCCCTGTTTTTACCTGTTGCAACACAATGTTATAAGCTGGCTGTAATGCGGCTACAATTTGCGGTTGGAATAAAAATAGGGTGCTATTGCCACCAAATATCCATGGTGTACTGGCTAGAAAATGCGTATTAAGTGGCCCAGTCCCCACGCCAATAGTATTAATCTCTTGCCAACTATCTGCCGCTTTATGATAAAGACGATTATAGCTATAAGCCCAGGTTTCTTTGTCCGCATTCTGAGACATCGTTAATACTTGCCCCGGAAGGCGGAGCCTGGCTAAAGGTGAATCCCAAAGCACAAAGTCCTTTCCGTTATACTGGTATAAGCCTTGTGCTGTACTTACAATAAGTTGTTCATCGACTTTCGCTAACTGCGCCTCTGCCTTCTCACCATAAGCAATACCATAGCCAGCATCAATATAGTCAATTTGCAGTATTTGGCTATATTCGGGATTAAGCCTTAAACGCACAACTCCTCGGGTTGCGGTTCCCAACCATAGGTCCCCAGCAGACATTTCGACAATACTATTGACTAAAGTCCCCAATGCGGGCCAATCCAGAGCAATTTTAGCTTCCTGAACGGGCGTTGGTACTCGCAAAATGGCCATTCCAAGCTCGGTAGCAACTAGAATCGACTCAGGATGGAACTCGGAAGGAATTAACTTCCTAGGATAGAAAGCATTATGGCTAATCGCTAAGGCCTGCTGCTCTTCAACTAAAAATAAACTATAAGAGTCGGCGAATAAGGCCAGCTGATCATTTAAAGGAAGCAAATCCCAAGCTTCGTGATGGGTCCAATTTAACTTGTTAAAGCCACCTTGCGGCATTACTGAAGGTAAAGTAAAGGCGCCGGCGGAACCCATTAAATACCATTGTTCTTGCCAATATGCGATGTCATAGATATTACCGCGCAAACCATATCGGGCATCGATGGATTGCCATTGCGATGGCCATGCTAAATGCATGATATGCTGATTACTTAATGCTAAGATTCCGCCTTGTTGTGCCTTATTTACAGCAAGTAACACATCATGGCTCATTTCAAAACGGCTCACCTTGCCAGTCGACCATTCTAGAATATAAATAGCGCCATCCTTACCTGCCAGCGCTATCACGCCCGGTTGCAGCAGGCTAATATCAAAAAACTCACTACTCGCGGGCAGCTGGTCCAATGCAATAGGCTGTGCCTGATTGTGCTTTATTTCAAGCCAAACGCCATCTCGCCGATTAGCCAACCAGTGTTGTGAATCAATCCGAATAAAACGGTAAATTTGTTGCTGCAGCGCAGGCTCGACCAGATATGGTACAAAATCACCCTCCTGATAACGCTTTATTCCCTCGCCTCGAAATTGCACATAAACCTGATTATCATCCTCCACCATAGCGCCAAAACGTGCTTCATGTTGCCATAATGAGGTGTTACCCGTAGCCAAATCGTAACGAAATAAATCCTGAACAGCGCGAAAATAGACTGCACTTTCCGTGACCAATAGATCCCATATATCAGCAAAACCTGAAGCTCGGATTTGCTGAAAATCCGCAGCTAAAGAATGATAAATGATACGGCCGTTCGCATCTGGCTCGGTATAGCCAAAATCATCATAACCGCCCACATAGATCCGCTGCCCAGGCCCAGCACCTAAACTTCTAACTAATTTCCCATTAGGTAGCTTTAGGTATTGCCAGGTTTCACCGTTAAAAATCAATAAGCCTTCGGTATTGCCCACATAAAGATAACCATTCGAGTCTTGAGCAATGGCATGCTGACGCGGATACACGTCAAGTGTTGGGGTATAACGAGTCACTGGTGGAATGGCAAGTTGTTGTAAATTATCAAGATTGGCTGAATAAGTGTATGGCGAGAGGAAACTAAAACTTAGTAAGGTGTAGAAAACCAACTGATATAAGATATGAACGAATCTGGCCATTGCCATTTACCCTTAAGTCACCTAGGTAGAACCTCGCTCACACCTAAAATAACGAGCGCATAAAGAGAGTAGCGATACCACTCACAGATTGCAACAAAAGCACTGGCCGTGCATAACATTTAAGGAGAGAGCAATTGTTACAATATGAGATATTTCAAGATCATGTCCAATAATACCGCTCGACTATAAAATTAGCTCTGACCCCTTTTTACTAAAGTTGGTTTTGAATTGGTAAGAGTGATAAAAACTCAGTAAACCATCTCTGCCAGCTTTTTACCTGTGGATCATGGCAATAGTGCTGCTTTACCTGATCCGCCTCGGGATCCCATTCTAGCCACTGCAGCTGGCATTGCTTGGCGTCAGCTGTATAGCTAAGTTGATAGGCCGTACTTTTCAGTTGCTGTTTTATGCCAGTCGTAATGGCTTGCGCCAACGATGGCGCATCCAGAATGATCCCTAATTCGGTATTCAGATTGACTGAACGCGGATCAAGATTCAGGGAGCCAATAAAGACGTAACGTTGATCAAATACAAAGGTTTTGGCGTGTAAAGAAGCTCGCGATGACCCTAATATGCTATGCGACGGCTGTTTTTGCGCAGGATCTGGTTTGAACTCCCAAAGCTGAATCCCCGCACCCAATAAGCGCTCCAGCCATGGCGCATACCCCGCATGTACAGCCATGACATCGGTAGCGGCCAAAGAGTTTGTTAGCACTTCCACTTCCGACCCTGCTGCCACCCACTGGCTAAGCTGATGATACAACGTTGTTTTTGGTACAAAGTAGGGGGAAATAATCAAGGCACTGTGTTGTACATCTTGCAAAATTTGCTGCATCACAGGTACCAGATGCGCCGTCGCCTTGTTGACGTCATGCAGTAACTTATCGGGATGATCAACGACGATATGTGTGGTAACCGCCGCTGCAGTCGATAAAGGGGCTAAGTTAAGCTGATAATAGCTGGCTATAGCAGCCAACTCAGCACTTGATGGCCTAGTGGCAGCCAACTCAGCTGCTAAGGCTTGCCAGCCCGCAGCATTTTTAGATGTATTGATATCGGCCATCGCCACGGCCAAAGGATGCTGCCAATATAACTCAAAACTCCGAGTTAAAGGCTGGGCGGCCTTGTCGCTTAAAATGATATCCAAATCATGAAAATTTGCCGTTGTGGCGCTATCAAAGTACATATCACCAATATTCCGGCCACCCAAAATGGCAAATTGCTGATCACTAATCATTAATTTGTTATGCATGCGACGAGATTTTAACGAGAAATCAAATAGTATCGATGTTAACGGTAATTGCCTTAGCTGGCTGGGGTTAAACAGCTTCACTGTGATATTCGGGTGGCTATTTAGGCTGGCAAAACGTTGATCTTGCTGGCCAGTACCAAAGTCGTCCAACAATAAACGAACCTTTACACCTCGCTCGGCAGCCTGTAACAGCGCGGCTAATATTGTTGCACCAGAGCGGTCAGCTTTAAAAATATACACCTGCAAATCGATGCTATTGCGCGCATGTGAAATCATAGCAAGGCGCGCCAGCAAAGCCTCATCACCCTGCCCGAGTAAATGCACCGGCGACGCGATACTTTGTGACACCTCAGACAATTCCTGTTCAATCACACTATCGGCACGCTCAACGAGCGGTGCAGGATAATCGAAACTTGCGCAGCCTGTTAACGAGTACAGCAAAACCGTTAACAGGAGTATCTGCCGCCCAGAGTAATGAAACATACTAAGCACTCACGTGCTCAGGAGTTGCATTTATTTTGAAAAAGACCGCATACAGTAGCGGGATCACCAGCAAAGTCAGCAAGGTCGCGAAGAGCAAACCAAACATAATAGTTACTGCCATACTTTTAAAGAATGGATCGGTAAACAAAGGCGCGACGCCCAGAATGGTCGTTAGCGCACCTAATACTACCGGGCGAGCACGACTGACAGACGCTTGAATTAAGCCCGTTAGAGGTGCGCTACCATTTCGGATCTCTTGGTCGGCTTGGTCAACCAGCACAATGGCATTTTTAACCATCATACCGATAAGGCTCAGAAAGCCCAGAATAGCCATAAATTCAAAAGGCGTATTAAACATAACCAAACCAATCACTACTCCAATTAACGCTAGGGGCACCGTTAGCCAAATGACCAGCGGCTGGCGAATGGCATTAAACATAAAGACCACAGCTAAAATCATGGCAGCAAAGCCAAAAGGTGCCGAAGCTGCTAGGCCGGCATTCGCATCATTCGACGCTTTGTATTCGCCATACCAGGTTAAGCGATAGCCTGGCGGCAGCGGCATAGCTTCAATCTCGGTGCGTATTTGTGCAAATACATCCGCGGTTAGCACCCCTGGCGCGGGATCCGCTTGCACCAGAATGGTTGGTTGCCGGTTAATCCGTCTTAACATAGCATCTTGCCATTGCACATTCATTGTAGATACCAGCTCGCCAAACGGAATACTGCTTTGACTGAGCGGGCTGTAAACTAATACGCTCTCAATGGCTTTTTCCGCAAGTCGCTCGCGCTCTGGAGCTCGCACTACGATGGGTATAGCATCATCACCTTCCATATAAGTGCCAACCACCGAACCACTGAGCAAGCGGGTTAGGGTTTGATTGATCTCAATCGGTGTCAGCCCTAACTGCTGCAAACGGGTTTGATTGTATTGCGGTACCAACACGGGTACTTGTTGCCGCCAATCATCCTGCACTGCAATCAGTTGCTTGTTAGCTGCCATAATTGCTTTGGCCTCTTCCGCTAATTGCCGAAGTACAACGGGATCTGGGCCACTAAAGCCGGCCTCAATTTTTTTACCGCCGCCCCGCCCCAACATAAATTTCCATACTTTAATGGCAGTATCCGGATAATTGACGGTCAGCTGTTGTTGCAGTTGCTCAACCAAGTTATCAATCTCTCGATAATCGGCTACATCAATCAGTAATTGCCCATAAGCCGTATTTCTAGCTTCTGGTGAATAACTCAGCATAAAGCGTAAGCCACCGCCGCCGGTAAAGGCCGTAATCGCTGTGACTGTGGGCTCTTGCGCAACCTCAGCGCCAATCTGGCTCACCATGTGTTCTGTGCTAACAATATCGGTGCCTTGTGGCAGATAAATATCCACCACAAATTGTGCTCTTTGTGATTCTGGCATAAAACCCGGCGGCACAAAACGGGTACAAAAAATCGCAATAGCTAACAAGGAAATTAAGCCGATTGCCGTCAGTGAGCGATGGGTCAGCACCCAGCCAAGTAGTTGGCGGTAAGCCTTTAATACTTTACTCTCGCGCATCGGCTCGGCTGTCGGTTTAACTTGTAAGAACTGATGACATAACAACGGGGTGACCGTCACCGCAAAAATCCAACTTAATAGCATAGAATACAAGATCACCCAAAACAGTGAGCCAGCGTATTCACCCATGTCACTGGGTGATAACCCGATGGCACTGAAGGCAAGAATGCCCACCAAGGTGCCGCCCAGTAACGGCCAAATAGTGGCATTTACCACGTCACTGATGGCTTGCTCACGCGGCTCACCTTGTTGTAATTTTACTAACACACCGTCAGTGACCACGATGGCATTATCCACCAGCATCCCCAGCGCGATAATCAAGGCCCCCAGCGAAATACGCTGCATGGCAATATCATCAATCAACATGATAATCAGCGTAGCGGCAACGGTCAGTAACAACACAAAGCCAATAATAAAACCTGAACGCAGGCCCATAAAAAACAGCAACACCAGAAACACGATCACCACAGCCGCAATCAGATTATCGACAAAACTGGCGACAGAGGCTTTAACCGAGTCAGATTGCATGGAGATTGCATGCAATTCCATTCCTACAGGTCGCTGATTTTCAAGCTCTGCTAAACGGGCTTTTACCGCATCCCCCATGCTCACTACGTTACCACCGCTGATATTCGATACACCTAAGCCAATGGCAGGCTCACCGTTATAGCGCATCATAAAATTCATCGGTGTTTTATAGCCACGTACCACCGTTGCCACATCTTGCAATAACAGAGTTTTCCCAGTATTGCCGATCCCTAATGGCAGGTTTTTTAGCGCTGTTACACTATCTAGTGCTTGGCTGGGCATCACCGGCAAACGCATGCTGCCCGCAGCAATATCACCGGCAACAGTAACCAAATTTTGTTTTTGTACCACTGCAAGCACTTGCTCTATGTTTAACCCCAGCGTTGCCAGCTGCTCAGCGGAAAACTCCAGATAGATTTCTTCTTGAGGATTGGCAATAATGGCCGTTTTCGCTACCCCTTCGACCAGCGCTAGCTCTTTACTTAAAAAATCAACATAATCAAACAATTGCTTGTCGGAGTAACCTCTACCCGTCACCGCATAAAAGAGCGCATACACATCCGCAAAGTCGTCGTTCACTATTACCGGCCCAGCACCCTTGGGTAGTTGTCGCTGAGCATAGTTAATTTTACGCCTGAGCTTGTCCCACACTTGGTCCAATTCACTTTTGTTGCGGGCAAAGGCTAATTGAATTTCTACCGTGACCTCGGACATCCCCTGCTTGGAAACCGATTTTATCTGTTTGACTTCCTGCAGAGATTGCACCGCCGCCTCAATCACATCGGTGACCTGATCGGCAACTTCTTTGGCAGTGGCACCTGGATAAGGGGTGCTAATAACAGCTTGGCGAATAATAAATTCGGGATCTTCAAAACGCCCCAACTGCTGGTAACTAAAATAACCACCAAATAATATCAATAAGATAATGACCCAAAGACTGGTTCTTTTGGCGATAGAATAACGTGCAATATCCATAAGGCTTACTCCACTACCGGCATAGCATGCACAGTCATTCCAGCCGTTAATGCCTGCAGACCGGCAACCACAATGCGCTCCCCGCTAGTCAAGCCTTCTAGGATAGCGATCTGATTACCTTGCAAATTCCCTACCTTAACCGTTCTTGGTTCAACCTTGTTCTCTGCATTCACCAGCCAGACAAACTGACTACCGGTATTCGAGGGCAATACCGCATCCACCGGCACAAAAATCGTCTGTGCTTGCCCCGTTTCCTGTAATAGCGGATACACTTTGGCCGTCATACCAGGTAATAAATTAGCGCCTGAAGGATCGTCAACACCCAGCACCACCTGATAAGTTTGTGCAACCGGATCGGCTGCAGACGCATAATAGCGAAAGGTCAAATTAAAGCGTTGACCGGGCAAACCATCAATTTCCGCAACAGCAAAACGGCCGCGATTGGGTTCCAGAAAGCGTTTGGCTGGAACATGAATCACCATTTCTAAGTCGGTTGGATTATGTAATACATAAATAGCTTGATTCGCTTGCACATTACTAAAGTTACTCACCATTTTTTGCGCAATCACACCGGCAAAAGGCGCTCTTAGGCTGGCATTCGCTAAATCTTGCTCTGCCTGACTAACTTTGTTTTCTGCTAAATCACGCTTTACACTCAATTTTTCCAGATCACTTTTGGAAATAGCCTGAGTTGACTCAAAGATTTTACTACCGCGTTCAAAATCAGCCCGAGCTTGTTTAAATTCAGCTCGTGCGGAATTCAAAGCAATAGTCAGTTCAGTATCATCTAGTGTCGCTAATATCTGTTGTGCTTGCACCTGCTCGCCTTCTTGCACTGGCATGCTCGCCAGCTTGCCCGCACGTTTAAAAGCCAGCTCAGCACGCTGTGCGGCGCGCAAGGTGCCACTGTAATGTGCACTGGATACGGCTTGCGCATCAATAGTAAGAATCATCGCGGGTCGAGAAACGGTATCAAGATCAACAGTAGGTTCTGGCGCTTTGCCACAGCCGGCAAACTGTAAGGCCACTAACAGCAGGCTACCTAACAAAAAAATGTGCCGCATTTTCATATTTATCTTTCCTTGTTTGTGGCCTGTGCCACTATCTTCGAATACTTATTAACTATCCATAGCATTGTAGTCCAACTAGATGTATTTACTATGAATGAAAAAGAAGCAATGACAATAGCAACGAAACAAGATAAGCACATAAAATTCACACAATGATGTGATCAAGTTTTAATTAGCTCTGACCCCTTTTTAAAGGAGTGTAGTTAAATTGTCACACTATGGCGCTAGCTTACTTAGGTTTGTATAAGGAATGGCTATGTCGGAATTTAAAGGTTTTTTTGAAACAACGCCATGTCAAAAGCTAGACGAGCCTAGGCTGAATTCTCCTGCTACTAAAGCTCCCACAGGCTTTGTTCGCTCTTATTATGGTATTTTGCTCAGACGAAATTGGTTAGATGCGACCTTTCATTTTTGTAAAAGTGGCGCTTACGATAGCTTATTGGTGAACTATTTAGAGGACCAAAGCACCCCTTTTACGTTTGTTGATATCGGCGCCAATCAGGGGCTCTATGCTATTCTTGCCGCTCAGAATAAACTCTGCTCTAAAGTGTATGCCTTCGAACCCGTTGCCAGTACATTTTCACTGTTAACTGCTAACCTTAACGCTAATCAGGTAACCGAGAAGGTACAGGCTATCCAGGCTGCCGTTTCTCTAGAAACAGGTCGTACTGAAATCAGTAAAAAACCATGGCATAGCGGCGCAGCAACTATGCGTAAGTTGCCGCGTTGGTTTCGTTTTACAGAAACCATCTCGACCATTGGCCCAAACACACTTCAAGAGTTAATCACTTCTGCTGCAGAGCTTATTATTAAAGTGGACGTAGAGGGGCATGAAAAAGTGGTTTTCGATGCGTTAGTCACATCTGGCTTACTACATAACACCAAGGCAGTGTTTTACGAGGTAAACGATCGTTGGAGCCAAGCAGATGTGCTTAAAACGCTTCTACGAGAGTGTGGCTTCAAGCACTTTGTTTACGCTTCATCTCATTCAAGCTGTGATGTACTGGCCACCCGTTAACAACCAACACAGCATAACAAATGACCAGTATTACAACTTCTACAAAAAGCATCACATGGTAAGTGTTGCTAGCAGGTTACTGTATATCGCTAAAGCGCTCGACGTTGACTAGATTATTAGCGTTTTTTCGCAATAGCTTTAACTGCAAAATTGTCTTTGGTTTTATTTGCCAATAGATTAGATGAAATCATCGGTTTACGACCTATGGCATACTCTGTTTTAGTAACGGCAACATCTATCGTTCTATTAGTATTTAAACCAAGATTAAAATGGGCAATATTTTTGGCAAGTTGCTCAGCTTGCACCAGCAAGCTTTCCGCAGCAGCAGCGGCCTCTTCAACTAAGGCGGCATTTTGTTGCGTCATTTCATCCATTTGCACAACTGCTTTACCCACTTCATCTAAACCCGCAGATTGTTCAGCAGAAGCTGCAGCAATTTCCGACATAATGTCATTAACGCGCTTAATTGAGCGAACAATTTCTTGCATAGTATTGCCAGACTTAGTCACCAACGAATTACAGCTGTTGATTTTGGTGACAGACTCAGAAATTAAGCCTTTGATATCTTTTGCCGCATTCGCCGATCGCTGCGCAAGCATTCGCACTTCGGAAGCAACCACCGCAAAGCCACGGCCTTGCTCTCCAGCGCGAGCCGCCTCAACAGCCGCATTGAGTGCCAATATATTGTTTTGAAAGGCAATACCATCAATAACACCAATGATATCGGAAATCTTTTGTGCCGATTCATTAATCGACGCCATGGTGACGACGACTTGATCAATCAGATTGCCACCCTCCAAAGCAACATCGGTAGCTTTACCTGCTAGGCTATTAGCCTGTTTGGCATTTTCAGCATTTTGACGAACCGTACTCGTAAGCTCTTCCATACTAGAAGCGGTTTCTTCTAAGCTGGAGGCTTGTTGTTCCGTGCGACTTGATAAGTCTGTATTCCCTTGCGAAATCTCGGTTGAAGCAACATTTATTGTTTCAACAGCAACGTTAATATCCCCAATAGTATGATGCAATTGATGAATAAACCCGGTAATTGCCTCACCTAATTCACTAAATTCGCCATCAAATTGCTGTTCAATTTGCGCGGTGAGGTTGCCATTACTTAGCTCCATCATCACCCGCTTAATTTCATTTACAACTGTCTTTCTGCCAGTAATGTTTGTAGCGTACTTCACAACTTTAAAAGGCTTGCCGTTACTATCAAAAATTGGGTTATAACTAGCCTGTATCCAAATCTCTTTGCCACCTTTGCCAATTCGGCGGTACTCTCCCGTAAAAAACTTACCCGCTTTCAAGTTATCCCAAAAATGTTGATAGTCTTTACTGACGTTATAAGCTTCATCAACAAACATGCGGTGATGCTTACCTTTTATCTCCTCTAAGGTATAACCCAAGGTGACTAAGAAATTAGGATTGGCAGTCAAAATAATGCCATCTAATGTGAACTCGATTACTGCTTGTGTCAGGCCAATCGCAGTTAACTGACCTTCACTATTAATTTTTGCGAGTTTTTCCTCAGTGACATCAGTAAGCTGCTGAATAATTTTAAACGTTTTCCCTTGTTGATCTTTGATCGGTATAAAATCGACCACAAACCAAAGTTGCTGGTTTAATTTTGACAGACAGTTGCATTCATAGGATACTCACTTACCCTGGGTTATATCCTGCCAAAACTGCTGCGGCGCAGCTGTATTTTTAAAGTCTTCTGCAAAATACCAATGATAAGGTTTACCCAAAATATCTTGCTGCGTATAACCGGTAATTTCGGTAAATCGAGAATTAATGCTCAAAATACAACCTGAAATATCTATATCAATAAGCGCCTTTTGCACATCAGTCGCATCAAAAACGCCGCCCTTGATTAATTCTTCAGACTTTTCTGAGCACTCAACAATAAAACCAATAGGCTTGCCGCTAGCGACTTGCAATAAACTAAATCTCAGGTCAAACACCCTCTGCTCTAACATAAAGACGATTGAATCAGGCGCTCGACTATCAAGCCCACTTTTGTGAAGCGAAACGGGGAAAATTGTACTTAACGCTGCGCCAACAATATTATTTGCTGAAAATTGAGGAGCGCGCTTTTGTAATTCACTCTCCAAAACTTGGAAAAAATGCTGTGCAGTATTATTTAGATAAGTGATCCGGAAATCTTCATCCGTCAACACAATACATGAATTTAAGTTAGCAAAAACGGATGTCTCGAAAACGGTCGGCTCAATAGCTGGGGGCTCCAAAACTGGCTGCTCAAAATGGATGCTGTGATCTTCGACAAGCCTTTCTTCAACTTGATTACGAGACTTACCCCAATTCCATATACCCATATTACCCCCTGTATTTTTGCATTTGTATTTGAAAAAGCCAGTCTATAAGGATCTTTAATGAATTTTTATAACTCTGACTTAAGACGCCAGCATGTTTGAAAAATAAGTACCTATTTCTTAATAGCAGAAATCCTATTTAAAGCAAAAAAAGTAACTACCTTTTTAACAAAAAGCAAAAAGGGGTCAGAGCTAATTTTCGCTAAGATTTAATAGTCTATTTAAAATACAGAGAGTTAGAGTGAGGCAACTTTAATTAGCTCTGACCCCTTTTTTGGGGCAAAAAAAAGCCGCTTGGGTAAGCGGCTTTTTCGGAATTTGGAGCGAGTTACGAGGTTCGAACTCGTGACCTCGACCTTGGCAAGGTCGCGCTCTACCAGCTGAGCTAAACTCGCATTTGCAATTGCTTGCGTCTGGTGTGTTCTGTTTGAATTGCCTAAGCAAATTCAGTGTTAAATGGTGCCCGGGGCCGGACTTGAACCGGCACGGGGTTTCCCCCGAGGGATTTTAAATCCCTTGTGTCTACCGATTTCACCACCCGGGCATCTTGGGTGCAAAAGCACTAGCAGAACGGCGCGCATCATATTAAAGCTAATGCGCTATTGCAAGCTATTTCTTATCATCTGCCGCAACAAGCAGTTTATCTGCTGATTTTTCGCGCAAAATTTTATCTAGCAAGCCCATCGCGAAGGCCGAAATAACAAAAGTGATATGAATCAGCAAGTACCACATTATCTTGTCATTGGGGATCGATTCAGTATTCATAAAGACTTTTAGCAAGTGAATAGAGGAAATCGCGACTATCGAAGCGGCAACTTTGTTTTTTAGTGAATTTGAATCTAGCTTACCTAACCACCCCAACTTGTCGTCATGGCCATGCAGATCCAAGCGTGAAACAAAGTTCTCATAACCTGAGAACATCACCATCACGATAAGCCCCCCAACCAAGGCAATATCAATTAGGCTTAATGTAATTAGAATAAGCTCCACTTCTTTCATGCTAAATAGCATGGGAATAAAGTGAAACACTTCCTGGAAAAACTTAATACCTAACGCCAATAAACAAAGACTTAACCCCAAATAAATGGGCGCCATTATCCAACGGGTGGCGTACATTAAGCGCTCAAAATAACTCTCCATCATAGCTTCCTGTAATTGATTTTCCGCCTATATTGGGTTGCGGTACTAACAATCAAGGCTAATCGACCAAACATTCGCTGCATGTTTGTCGAAACTGCGGCAACAGCTCCCGCTTAGGTATTTTCTCTTTCATACTTTGGTCTAAATTTGGCTGGCTACTATGATTTTTTATCCATTTAGCCATCTATACTGTTGCGCTGGAAAAATAACCATGCTATTACTAGTGTCGTTCTGCAATTAACTTAAACAGGCAGTAAATGATTTCTTCGGTTGTGATTCGTACTATTAGCCTCCTCCTCGTGCTCCTCTGTGCCGCGCGGGGCCGTGCTTATTGGTGAAATCCCACTACCGATAAACCCAAAACCCCGTGCCCAAGGCCGGGGTTTTTTGTTGGTCCCGGCAGGTAGTACGCCAAAGATAACAGGATAAGGAACGCGTAATGAGTGCTGATAATAAAATCTGGATTTTTGATACCACCTTGCGAGACGGCGAGCAGGCGCTACGCGCTAGCTTAAGCCAAAAGCAAAAAATCCAATTGGCGCATGCCATAGCCCGCTTAAATGTCGATGTGATGGAAGTCGGTTTCCCGGTGTCTAGCCCCGGTGATTTTGACTCGGTGCAGCGCATCGCCCGTGAAGTAAAAGGCCCGATTATTTGTGGCTTAGCCCGCGCAGTCAGTGCCGATATCGAAGCCTGTGGCGAAGCCTTAAAAGATGCCGAGCGCCGCCGCATTCACACCTTTATTGCCACCTCGCCGCTGCATTTACAGTACAAATTACGCAAAACCCTAGCGGAAGCCTCAGACCAAGCGGTTGCCGCTATTAAGCTAGCCAGCCGCTATACCGACGATATTGAGTTTTCTTGTGAAGATGCCGGCCGTACTCCTTTAGATGACTTATGCTGGATTGTCGAGCGTGCTATTGCTGCCGGTGCCACCACCATCAATATTCCAGATACCGTGGGTTACACCATCCCCAATGAATTTGCGGCCATTATCCACACCTTACGCAACAAAGTACCCAATATTGATAAAGCCCGTTTAAGTGTGCACTGCCATAACGATTTAGGCTTAGCGGTGGCCAATAGCATCAGTGCCATTCAGGCCGGAGCCCGGCAAATTGAGTGTACCGTTAATGGTATTGGTGAGCGTGCCGGTAACTGCTCGCTGGAAGAAGTGGCGATGATTATCAACACCCGCAAAGATGTGTTGGCACCACTTTACACCGATATCAAAACCACCGAGATTTACCGCAGCAGCCACTTGGTTAGTCAAATTTGTAATATGCCGATCCAGCCAAATAAGGCTGTAGTTGGCGAAAATGCCTTTGCCCATAGCTCCGGCATTCACCAAGATGGCGTGTTAAAGGCACAAAATACCTACGAAATTATGTCACCAGAGCAGGTGGGTATTCGTCAGAATGAATTAAACCTAACCTCACGCTCGGGTCGCCATGTTATTCAGCATCGTTTAGCCGAGTTGGGCTACACCAAAGACGATTACGATTTAGAAGCGGTGTACAAAAGCTTTGTGGCGCTGGCCGATCAAAAAGGCCGAGTGTTTGATTATGATTTAGAAGCCTTAGTGTTTTTCCAGAACCTGCAAGAACAGGATGAGTACTACAAGCTAGAGTTTTTAAGCTCGGCCACCCATACCGGCCATGTGGCCAGCGCGACCATCGGCTTAAATTGCGGCGGCACCGTCTTTACCGAAGCCTGCACCGGCAATGGCCCGGTAGAAGCGGCCTTTCAGGCGATTCAGCGCATCAGCAAATTAAACATTCGGATGGTCGACTTTAACCTGCAAGCCAAAGGCAGCGGCGAAGATGCCTTAGGGCAGGTCGATATTATTGCCGAGCACGAAGGCCGTCGTTTCCACGGTGCGGGCCTGGCCACCGATATCGTGCGCGCCTCGGTACTTGCCTATGTGCATGTGCTAAATATGATTCAGCGTGCGCAAACCATTAGCGCCCATAAACAAGCCCGTAACGGTGATAACCAAATTAAAAAAGCAGCAGGTGAACAATGACAAAGCATTATAACGTAGCGGTATTAGCCGGCGATGGCATAGGCCCAGAAGTGATGGCCGAAGCCATCAAAGTATTGGAAGTCGTCGCAGACAAGTTTCAATTTGGTTTAACCCTAACGCCTGCAATGGTTGGCGGCGCAGCTCTGGATGCTACCGGTGAGCCGTTACCCGCCGAAACCTTAGCGCTGTGTAAACAAAGCGATGCCATTTTATTTGGTTCAGTCGGCGGCCCGAAGTGGACTGGCTTAGCACCGGATAAGCAACCTGAGCGCGGTTCTTTATTACCTTTGCGCAAAACCTTTGATTTGTTTTGTAACTTGCGCCCGGGCCAAATTTACCCCGCCTTTGCTGATTTATCGCCATTACACCCACGGGTAAGTAGCTTAGGTATGGATGTTCTATGTGTACGCGAGCTGACTGGTGGGATTTATTTTGGTGAAAAGGGCCGCAGCGAAGACGCCGCCTTTGATACCCAGCGCTACAGCGTAGCCGAAATTAGCCGTATTGCCCGAGTAGCCTTTGCCGCCGCGCAAAAGCGCAGCAAAAAAGTGACCTCTATTGATAAAGCGAACGTGTTACAAACCAGTATTTTATGGCGCGAAACCGTTGAGCAGATTGCCAAAGAATTCCCAGATGTGGCGCTGGAACATATGTATATAGACAATGCCGCCATGCAGCTGATTCGTAGCCCACAGCAATTTGATGTGTTGCTGTGCGATAACTTATTTGGCGATATTTTATCAGATGAAATTGCCGCCATTGCCGGCTCGTTAGGCTTATTACCCTCTGCCAGCTTAAACGGCAGTGGTTTCGGTTTATATGAACCGGCCGGTGGCAGTGCCCCAGATATTGCCGGCAAAGGCATAGCCAACCCTATCGCACAAATTTTAAGTGCCGCCTTAATGCTGCGCTACAGCTTTGGCGAAGAAGCGGCAGCGCAAGCTATCGAACAAGCCGTACAGCACTGCCTAGAGCAGCATATTGTTACCCGTGACATTAACCCGCAATCAACTTACGGCACTGCTGCCGTTGGCGCCGCCATAGTGGCAACCTTACGCCAGGAGAGCAATTAAATGGGCCAGACCTTATATCAGAAAATCTATCAAAGCCATGTAGTCGGTAAATTAAACCCCAGCACCGATTTATTGTATGTCGACCGGCATTTAATTCATGAAGTGACGTCGCCGCAAGCCTTTTCCGGCTTACGCTTAGCCGGCCGTAAAGTACGCCGCACTGATCTGACCTTCGCCACCATGGATCATAACGTCTCCACGCAGCGCCGCAGCTTAGATGCCGCTGGTGAAACCTCACGTAAGCAATTAGAAGCGCTGGCCGAAAACTGTGCCGAGAGCCAAATCCCAATTTTAGATTTAACCCACCCCGATCAGGGCATAGTGCATGTGATTGGCCCTGAGCAAGGTTTAACCCAACCAGGCATGATTATCGTCTGTGGCGATTCGCATACCTCTACCCATGGTGCCTTTGGTGCGCTGGCTTTTGGTATCGGCACCTCAGAAGTTGAGCACGTGTTGGCCACGCAAACCCTGCCGCAACAGCAAGCCAAAACCTTAAAAGTAGAGATTAATGGCGAGCTATCACCGCATGTAACGGCTAAAGATGTGATTATGGCGGTGATTGGCGAGCTGGGCACCGCTGGCGGTAATGGTTATGTGGCCGAGTTTTGTGGCGAAACCATTCGTGCTTTAAGTATGGAAAGCCGCATGACACTGTGCAATATGAGCATTGAAATGGGGGCTAAGGCCGGTTTAATTGCTCCAGATGAAACCACCTTTGCTTATTTAGAAGGTAAAGCCCATGCGCCCAGCGCCGAGCATTGGTCGGCCGCGGTGAGCTATTGGCAAAGCCTGCACTCTGACAGCGATGCGGTGTTTGATAAAACCGTGGTGATTGATGCCAGCACTATTGCGCCACAAGTGACCTGGGGTACCAGCCCAGAGCAAGTGATTGCTGTGGATACACCGGTGCCAGCGCCAGAAAGCTTTAGCGATGAAACCAAACGCCATGCCGCCGAGCGCGCGCTGCAGTATATGGGCTTAACGGCAGGCCAGAAATTAACGGACTGCAAAGTCGATGTGGTGTTTATTGGCAGCTGTACTAATAGCCGGATTGAAGATTTACGCGCTGCCGCCAGTGTAGTCGGTAACAAAAAAGTCGCTGCGGGTGTTCGTGCCTTAGTAGTACCGGGTTCAGGTATCGTAAAACGCCAGGCCGAAGCCGAAGGCTTAGCCGATATCTTTAAAAATGCCGGTTTTGAATGGCGTGAGCCAGGTTGCTCCATGTGTTTGGGCATGAATGATGATCGCGTGGCCGCAGAAGAACGCTGCGCTTCTACCAGTAACCGTAACTTTGAAGGCCGTCAGGGCCGTGGCGCCCGCACACACTTAGTCAGTCCTGCCATGGCGGCTGCCGCAGCCATTGCTGGTAAATTTGTTAATATCGCCAAAGGAGACTGGGCATGAGCAGCATTTTCACTTCAGGGTTAATTTGCCCACTGGATAAAAACAATGTGGATACCGACCAAATCATCCCCAAACAGTTTTTAACCTCAGTCAGCCGTGACGGTTTTGCTGAAGCGCTATTTTATGATTGGCGTTATTTAGCCGATGGCAGCCCTAATCCAGACTTTGTGCTGAATTTCCCGCAATATCAAGGCGCCTCTATTTTACTAACCCGCGCCAACTTTGGTTGCGGCTCCAGCCGTGAGCATGCGCCTTGGGCCTTACAGCAGTATGGCTTTCAGGTGATTATTGCTGAAAGTTTTGCCGATATTTTCTTTAATAACAGTGTGAACAACGGCATGTTGTTAATTCAACTGAGCAAAACCAATATCGAGATGCTGTTTAACCGCTGCGCGCAAGGGCCACAACACTGGCAAATCGATTTGGCCAATCAGGAAATTATGTTCGGCAATAACGGGGCTTTGGGTTTTAATATTGACCCCGATATGAAACAGCGTTTATTGCTAGGCTTAGATTTTATCGGCTCCAGCGAACAATTGGCGTCACAAATAACTGATTATGAAGCCAAGCGTAAAGCCAGTATGCCTTGGTTGGGCTAAGCAAGCTTAGTAACCGCCCGCCGCCAAATCGGCAGTAAAAACACCGGCGGCGACGCGACTCACGCCGGTGTCGATACTGCCATCGGCGTGCAAATTCAGCCAACGATAACCCGGCGCTTGCTGGTCGACGGCAAAGTCGGCGGAATCCGGTAAAAACTGCACACAAGTCGAAGGTGAGGATAAATAGCGCACCCCATTAATGCTGCGATCACTCTCTTGATGCACATGCCCCCACAGCACGGCGCGCACCTGCGGGTAAGATGCAATCACGGCAGTAAGCGCATCGGCATTCTGTAAGCCGATATTGTCGATCCAAGCACTCCCCATCGGCACAGGATGATGGTGCAAGCAGACTAAGGTGTGTAAGTCCGGCCGCTGCTGTAATGCATCGTCAAGCAGTTGTAACTGCATCGCATCTAAATAACCAAATACCGCGCCTTCTACTTGCGAGTTAAGCAAAATCACTTGCCAGTGCGTCGAGCGCACCACCTGTTGTAACGCTGGCGTATTAGCTGCAACCTGTTGCATCACTGCCGCGTTATCATGGTTGCCATTTAGCCAAAAAGCTGGACAACTAAAACGGGTTAGCGCTTGCTGTAAATAACAATAAGAAGCCAGGCTATCATCTTGCGATAAATCGCCAGTCACCAAGATCGCGGCAGGATTATGCTGTTCTTCTACCATCATAGCGAGTACCGCCTGCAAGCTTTGCTGGGTATTGATTCCAAGCAAATGCGCATCAGCTTGCTCAGATAAGTGCGTATCACTTATCTGCAGTAGCTGCAGGGTTTGACCACTGTCCAAATACAACACGCGCTATCTCCGCTTCGCTTTTGGCAAAAAGTCTAGTGGTTTACAGTTAACTGTAAGTTGGTCAACTGAATCAACTGCTCAGGCGTTTGCCACTGCGCCATCACACTGTCATCTTGTAATTGCGCAAAATTGAGTGGCTCTGCAAGCTGAAACGTTAGTTTGATATAACGCGGCTCAGCGATAAAAGCTTGTAATGCTTGCACAATACCTTCAGGTAAGTCTGTTTGCTGACTAAGGTACTGCTCTAGCTGCAGCTTTAGGTTACTGATCTCTGCCGTTTGAGCAGATGTTGTCAAAGCACCGTGTAAGGCTTGTAAAAAGCCGCTATTATTTAGCTCAAGATACCCCTGTTGCAACTGAGCTTCGGCAAGCGCCTCACGCAACCTATTCTGATAAGCGGTTGATTGACTATAATCCTGTTGTGCTTGCGCATCTAGCACGGCCAAATTTTGGGCAAACTGCCATAATGACTGCATCTGTTGCAAGGTCAATTGATAATCCAGCTTAAATTGTTCACCCAGTGTCAGGTGCTGCATCAATTGCAATTGCCCGCTAGCGGGTTGATATTGATAACGATACGCGGTGCTTATCACTAAATCCTTTGTAAACTCCGCAAAGGCAGGAGGCAGGAGAATCCGCATCCCTTGCGCCAGCTTAATTCCTTGCAAGCTCACCTCACCACTATCGGCAAGGGTACCAGGTTTAAAGCCGTTTACCTGTATACTAGCGACATCTAATAACACACCTAAGCCAGCAACATTCACAGCTAAACCCGTAATGTTGTAATCATCACGCCAATAATTTGCAGAAATCTTTTTATAACTAAGCGCCACCCCCGGCATAAGGCCTTGTTGGGCCATAGCAGCATAGGATTCATTTATCACCTGAATTTGCTCGGCAAGTACAGTACCCGCTTTGTAGTTTACATAATGATAAATACCCAAAGTTGCCGCGGCCACTACTGCGACAATCCCACCTAAAATGACTTTTTTTTGCATAAAAAACCTGAAAAATAAAAGAAGAGCATAAAAAAATGGCATTAAAAACCAGATTTCGTTTAGCGAGTAATATGCTCAGAATGTATTAAAGCATAACAGTTCCAAACAAAATAAAAAAACCCGAGGTTATTTTTAGTTGCGATCTGGTTTAGTAACGCAGCATAGCTTATTCCTGCTAGTATTTTTAGCATGAGCAGTATGCCACTTAAGTTTAAGATGCTATTGTTCCGACAAAATGTTAACCCCCCTGACATCGGAAATTTTGGCAGATGATGGAATATATTCATTGGTTTGATTTAGCCGGTATCGCTGTTTTTGCAATTTCTGGCACCTTAGCTGCGTGGCGAAATCATATGGATGGTTTTGGTGTCATCGTGCTCGCCAGCGTGACGGCCATAGGTGGTGGCACTCTTAGAGATGTTATTCTCGATGTCCCCGTCATTTGGATGAA
This sequence comes from uncultured Rheinheimera sp., assembly GCA_964577005.1. GTDB lineage: Bacteria > Pseudomonadota > Gammaproteobacteria > Enterobacterales > Alteromonadaceae > Alishewanella. Next base: position 13,054 of record CAZNXI010000004.1, on the reverse strand, counting down.
TAACAACAGCTATTTTTACGCTATTTTTATCGCAGCAATTAGTACTATTCTGCTAGTACGTAATCGTTTAACTATCCCCAATAATACGCTGCAAATTGCCGATGCTTTTGGCTTGGCGTTATTTGTCATTATGGGTACCCAAAAAGCCTTAGATCATGGTACCTCCAGTATGGTGGCAATTTTACTCGGTACCATGAGCGGCGTTTGTGGCGGCATGATCCGTGACGTGTTATGTCGAGAAATCCCCATGGTGTTTAGGGGCGAACTCTATGCGGTAACCTGTATTTTTGGCGGTATTATTTATACCGGCTTGCTCGCATTAGCCGTACCGCAAATTTATGCCATGATTGCAGGCATGCTAGGGTTATTACTGCTGCGGTTAGCCGCAATTAAATGGCATATTACTGTGCCAGTATTCGGCAAACATCACCAAGAACTGAACGAGCCATAGTCATCGCAGATCGGCCAAAACTTTAATCCAGAACAATAAATGACGAGTAGCTTGTGAGTACACTGCTCGTCAATAACTTGTTAAGGAGGTTTTATGGCTAGTCACAATCCACATCGCGTTTATCTGCCTACGAATGCCCGTTCCAACCAGTATTTATTAGCTGAAATTAAAACAGACGAAACCTTATATGCCGGTTTTGCTTCTGCTGCAGACTGTTATCAACAACTGGCTCAACAGCTGTTTGCGTTAATGGAGCAATTTGCATTGCGCAATGTACAGTTGATTGCCAATGACAAGTTACCCATAGTACGCTTTCATGAAGAAGCCTATACCCTGCAAACTGAAAAGCAAATCTTGTTCTTTTATAACCCTAAGTATCATGAAGGCCAAGGCCTCTTTACCACCCCAGACTATCAAGCACGCAAACTGCGCGTGGTGTTCTTAGCGACAGGTGATGAGCTTCGTGCACAAGCTGCTGTTTTTCATCAAAAAGTTGTGCAGCTGTTAACGGCATGGCAGCAGCAATTACCTGGGAAACCACTGATTAAGCTGCGTGATCACCAACAACTTTCTTATGATTTATTTGCTAAATCAAAAGGCTATAAAGAAACCTACGGCTATAAATTACGTGGTTTATACCCACGCTATCAAGCAAGACAATGTGCGCTACCTGCAGAGCACAGTGAAATTACCTATGTTACAGTAACACTCCCACTAACGCGTAGTTTAAAGCAGCATTTCTTAGTAGATGGCGCCACCGATTTCAGCTTGCTATATCAACAATTAGAGCAACGCTTTACAACAGCCTGTGCCGGTAAAAAGCTGGATAAATTGGCCATGGTGGCGAATGGTTTAACCCCTGTAGTGCGCAATAGCAAGTGGGATAAAATCGAAAATAACCGCGAGCTCCAAAAAATTAGCTTTAACCCGGACTGCTTAGAATCACAGCTGCTAAGTTTTTGGCAAGCCGATAAGCTGGTTGAAAGCGTACACTTTATTATCGTTGCCGACCAAGATGATAATACTGAGTTTGGCTATGGCCGCTTTATGAATCAGGTAGAAGAAGCACTGCGCAGTTTTGCTCGGCAATTAGAAATACCCGGCGATCGGCAAGATTTGCTGATACGATTTTATCAACATATCAGTTATATCCTTGCATAAGCTTAAATGCTGCTAGTGGCTCTGCTTTGTAAACTTAAGCGGAGCCTTTCTTCTCTTTGTACATTTGCTCGCCTAAGACTCATATAAGAATAAGGCTAAAACCTTTACGCTCCCTGCAGACAAGACAAATAAGACATATACAAAATATAAATTGCTAACCTTTTTACAATTTGATATACAAAGTCTTAAAGGAATACTGCGTTAGTTTGGCAGTGGAGAAAAATGTAGTGAAGCCCTATAACCAACTGTATATTCTGTCTGATAATCACAATAATTGTAATTTAGTTTTTTTAGCTAAATCATTGAATATTCTTGTAACACAACTGTCTGCGAGCGAGTTCCAAGCACAACAAAGCATCCCAAGTAATACGTTGATTGGTATTCAGGTGAAAAGTGTCATCTCTGGCAAGAGTAGTTTTAATAACTTGCTACAAGCGGTAAAAAAGTGTGGCTCGGTATTCTTGTTCAATGCTGAGCGCGGGACTATAGATACGTCTTTAGCAATCAACACGGGGCTTCGGGGTATCATTTATCGTGACGAACAACTAGATCGTGTACTTTCAGCCTTGAGCAACATGATGAAAGGACAGTTGTATTACTCGAGAAATGAACTTTCAAGCTTTGTGGATAGAACCTTAGCGCCAGAAGAGAGTGAGGAATGCCTGATCAATTCCGAAAAATTTTTGCTGCTTACCAAGCAAGAAAAACGTATTACTAAGTTAATTGCGGAAGGGGCAAGAAATAAAGAAATCGCCGATCAGCTTAATATCAGTACGCATACTGTAAAAGCACATATATCGACGATTTTACGCAAAACACAATCTCGTAATAGAATCGAGTTATTAAAAATTACTCAGGTAGATGCTGTTAGCCCTCCACCTTATCACGCTTAAGCTTCTGGTCTCCAGAAGCCTTTTGCGACGCCTTGCTCAACCAATTCGAGTACGGCCAGTTCTATAGCTTGTTTTACTGAAAACATCACAGGTTCATTGGTGGTATAACCGGTTTCAGCCTCAACCAAACGGTTGAGCGAAACAAAACGGAATAGACCAGCTCTTAATTCTTGTGAAAAAACCTTTTTGGTTGTCGAAACAGATAATAATACTTGGCCAGTAAACACATCAACAGCACGCAAATATACTGTTACCTGATCTTCGCGGTAAAGCTCGGAAGCCCCTATACCAAAATATTCCGCACCAATGCCCCCCGTCGTCAGGTTAGTTTCGTAACCGATTACCCCACCTTCTAACAACAAACGCGCTTCTTTCATTGGCGGTAACTCTGGCGCATTTTTATTCGAGGTGTAAATACGACGTTCTGTGAGTAAATTCTGCAAACCTTCACGCTCTAATGGCGAAAACCAACCACTCTCAAGTAAGGTCTGGGTTAAAATAGAGGTCGCGCCTTGCGTAACCGCAGTAGAAAAGCTAGACACATTCGCTTGTGGTTTATATTGGCCCGTCTGGTCGCGAAAAGCATAAACAGAAACGGGGATGGCATTCCTCGGTTTCTTCTCAGAAACTAAGCTTTGCATTGCTGCAGACGGCGGATTGACTTCGGCATTAGTGACATTAAGGGTTGGTTTGGGTACGAAGGCACAACTTGTGGTTAACAAGCTCATTAAAAGTACGACAATAAAACGCATAGCTACCTCGGGATCACAGGAATACGGATAACGGTAACATCGCCATTATCTTGATTTGTAACGGTTACTATTACACTGCCATCTGTATCCTGATTAACTTCAATGATATATTCACCCGTTTCATAAACCCCTTCGACCACTTCGCCATCGGCAATGCGTCGTGTCAATGAATTGATGATATTACGTTCCAAAGATTCACGAAACCGATCAACAAAAGACAAAGTAGGTCTTTCCGCTGAGTTCGCATTTTGACTTTGTGCTTTTTGCAGTAAGAAATTACCATTAAGTGGATTTCCGCCAAAACTGGGGTTAATTGGGGTGTACACCAATTCAGTTGCCAGGGATTGGCCGCTAAGCAACACAGCAGAAGTGAAAATGACACTTCTGGAAAAAAAATTTGATTTAAAAGCCCGTTTCAGCACCGAACCACTCCTCTGTTTTTATTTTTACTAGCTCATCAACGGCAACTAAGATCGCTTGCTCTGCCATTTGCTTTACATCATTTTGTCGGCGACCAAAATAATTCTGGTATATCCTGCGCTGATCTAATTCGACCCAAAGAAAGGTACCGGCTTGCGGATAAATTTGTTCATACACCACAATAGTAGAGCCATCAGTGGAAGGTACTTCTCGCCAGTAGGAGGAAAAGTAAAAAACAAAATCTTTGCCGAAGCGCGAAATTGTCCGATCCAGCACTATTCCGCTCAGCTCAATTTCAGCTTTGGCTGGTGCAAGACAAAAAAGTAGAATAAAGGCTAAAAATCCGTTTCTCATAATTAGCAGAGCGGCTTACACCGCTCTGTTCTTTTCATTATTAGTAATGATTTAATAACACTGACCTAAACAGCTCGTCAAGCGTTAAGACAATAATGCTTACTGCGGTGCATTTTGGCTAACAATGGCAGTATTGAAAGAACCAACTTGCATCACTGACAACACATTGTCGATACCACTTTGTGCACCCAATACCATATTATCATTGCCTTGCTGGCTGATTAATACGGTACCGTTACTACCTGCCACTTGGAATGATTCTGAACCATTGCCACCAACCCAGTTCTGGCTACCAAGTTGTAACACAGAAACGTCATTACCGCTGCCAGCAAGTAAAATATCAACTAAGTTCAGATCACCATTACGCTGTGTAACATCTACACTGTTCTCGCTAACACCAGCACCTGTCACAATTGTTTCATTCTCATTACCATTCTGATTAATAGTGAATAAATTGCGATTACCCGCCACATCCATCAAAGCGGAGTTACTGTCGCCATCCTGATTAATACGACCCGTATTAGCATTGCCATTAAAACCAATACCTGCATAGTTACTGTTGCCAACGGTATCAATAGTGCCAGCATTATTATCACCAATCAGAACGAGCTCAGCTTCATTGTTATTGCCAGTTTGGGCAATCGTTGACTCATGGTTATCACCGATAGTACCAAAAAAGATAAAGTTAGTTTCGCCATCTTGCATAAAGTCGTAAACATTATTATTACCTTGGATACCAATAGGCGCCTGAATTAAGTTCGCATCACCACGTTGGTCAATAAATACCACATTGTCATCGCCGCTTATTGGGTTAGGACGAAAATCATTTTCTGTTCCGTCTTGGAAAACATTAACTTCGTTGTTATTTCCAGAGAAGCGTGAACCAATAAAAAGGTTAGCAGAGCCAAACTGTTGGATTGCAATATCATTGTCATTCCCAGTAAAACCAATAATACCCCCTACATTACCGCTACCATCCTGCTCAATATCAATAGTGTTGTTATTACCTGCACCAGATAGCAAACCCGACTCATTTTCGCTACCGGTTTGAATACTTGTAAAAAGATTTGCATCACCGCTAAATTCAGCTTTTGTCCAGTTAGCGTCGCCATCCTGTTCGATACTGATGGTATTAGTATCACCACTTAGCAGCGCCTCAGCAATATTGGCAGAACCTAATTGACTGGCTACCACCGTATTATCATCGCCTTCAACATCAACGACCAGTTCGTTTGATGCGCCATTTTGTGATAGTTCAGCAGTGTTCATAGCACCAACAGCAGTGGCATTTAAAAAATTGTTACTACCACTTTGAACGATATTTTTGGTGTTACCTGTACCGACCTGTTGCGCAAGAATCTGATTGTTAGAGCTTGCAGAACCCGTCTGCACTAACTGTACTAAGTTTTCCTCGTTACCCGTGTTGGTCTGAATCACTAGGGCGTTATCATTAGCAAGCGCCTGACCAGAAATACAGGCAGCTACAGATAAAGCTAGAAGCGTTTTACGTGATGTGAACTTGAACATATTTGGATCCTTTTTTCGATTTAATTAATATTGAACAATAGACAAGGCAACACCATTGCCGATTTGGGTTAGCTCAAAACTCTGTCCACCCCATTGTTCTAGCGTTATTAAGTTACCATTCCCTAACTGTGAAATATTTGCACTGTTAGCATTGCCAATCTGACGAATACTGGCTTCATTGCCGAGCCCGTTCTGGCGAAGCGAAACATCATTTAGCATGCCGATTTGCATTAACTCAGCAACATTGGCTGCACCCAGCTGCATAACATCCGCGCTATTTTCGTTACCGCGCTGCAAGAGCAACAGCGCATTTGCCGAGCCATTACGCTCTAAGAGTTGAGCCAGCGAAACAGAAACTTCATTTGCGTTAGATGTAGAGATACTGCCGATTAGCGTGATTAACACTAAAAACCACTTACAGTAACTGAAAGACATGTTCCGCATTCCCTACTCCGTTTTTACTAGTCGACGACCAAGACTAATGTTTTAAAAACGGCTGACAATCGGAAGAAAGGCCTATTTAAAATAATTAATGCATTAACATCAAAAAACAATAACCTAATACAATCAACAAGTTGCGAATTTCCATTAGCATCTACCCCCACTCGAGAACTAGCTCTTTCGGCTTATAAATTTTGCAACCGCGCTTTACAGCCAAGATTTATGTTAAATATCAAGTTGTGCATGTTGTTAGCACCAAACGCAAACAATAAAATAAACAAACAGGTGTATTTAATGATTAAAAAATCTCTCATTGCCCTAGCTGTGGGTACCGCACTTATCAGTGGAACAGCCTTTGCCAAAGACCATGCGCCAGCAGCTGATGATTCTATTATGGTCATGTTTAAGCCAGGTGTAACAAAGCAACAGCGTGAAACGGTTATTCGCCGAACCGGTGCCAGCTTAAGACAATTAGACGCTCAGGGTCGTGACCTAGCGTTTAAACATGTCGCTGATGGCCGCATCGCCAAAATTCGTGTTCCTAAGGGTGTTAATAAAGATTTCGTTATGAAACAGTTGGCGCGCAACCCTGCTATTGAAGTTGCAGAGCCAAATTATCTGGTACAAAGCACTCGTGCAGCTGTAACGCCCCCCAATGACCCACGTTTTGGTGATTTATGGGGTCTACATAACACTGGCCAAGCTGGTGGTTTAGTAGGTGCCGATATCAAAGCGCTAGAAGCTTGGGGTACTACAACAGGTGACAACAATGTAATCATTGGTGTTATCGACACCGGTATGGACTATAACCACCCAGATCTTATCGCTAACCGCTGGGAAAACAGTGGCAATTTACCTGGTCATCAGTTTGGTTATTCAGCATTAAATTCAAACCGTGATCCAATGGACACTGACACACATGGTACGCACGTCGCAGGAACCATCGGTGCAGCTGGTGACAATGGTACTGGTATTGTGGGTGTAAGCTGGAATGTGACCTTATTACCTTGTTCTTTCCTTGGTCCTGACGGCGGCTCTACTGCTGGCGCTATCGAATGTATCGATTACTACACCAACCTGAAAGTTAATCATGGTGTTGATATTAAAGCAACTAACAACTCATGGGGCGGCGGTGGCTTCTCTGAAACACTAAGATCAGCCATTCAATCTGGTGGGGACGCGGGTATTCTGTTTATTGCTGCAGCGGGTAATGCAGGCCAAGATGCAGACGTAAACCCAATGTACCCTGCGGCTTATGACCTAGATGTTATCGTCTCTGTTGCCTCAACCGATCGTAACGACGACCTATCTATCTTTACACGTGGCGCTTCAAATTATGGTCTAACCACTGTTGATTTAGGTGCTCCGGGCTCAGCTATCCTGTCAACCATACCAAATAATGGCTATGCGGCTTATTCTGGTACTTCTATGGCATCACCTCATGTTGCTGGTGCTGCTGCTTTACTGTGGTCAGTTAATCCTGATATCACCCCATTAGAAATGAAAACCATTCTGATGGAAAGCGGCGATAGCTTGGCATCACTAGACGGTAAAACTGTTTCAGGTAAACGCTTAAACTTAGTAAGTGCTCTAGCAGAAGCAGACCCAGCTCCAGGTTACCGCTTAAGCTTAACGCCACGCAGCCAAGGTATTGTGGCAGGTGAAACGGCAACCTTTACGCTTGATATCAGCAGCATTGCCAACTGGATGCAAGTTGTTAATTTATCTGTTGACGCGTCACCAGCTCTTGACGGTGTGAGCTTATCAGCAAACAGTGCTATGCCTGGCGATCAAGTCGAGCTGACGGTAAATACCGATACAGCAACGCAATGGGGTGGCTACAGTATCACTATCACCGCCAACGATACGTCTGGCGAGCTTGAGCGCAATGTAACAGCTAACTTAGCGATTACGCCTGCTTTCTTGGAAGACTACAGCTATATCAACGATACGCCTGTTGCAATTCCAGACAACACGCCAGCGGGTATCACTAGTACTATTTCAGTGCCTGATGAAGGTACTATCTTTAATGCCTCAGTTGATTTAAATATCACGCATACTTGGCGTGGTGATTTAATTGTGCGGTTAACCTCGCCAACAGGCACCCAGCACACTTTACATAACCGTTCAGGAGGCAGCGCTCAAAATCTGATCGGCAACTTCCCAATTACAACCTTTAATAGCGAAGAGATGAGCGGTGATTGGGTACTGTTTGTGTCAGATAATGCAGGTGCAGATACGGGTACACTAAATAGCTGGAGTTTAAACCTAACAGCATTAAATGATGACGGCACACCAGTTGATCCAGTTGATCCGATTGCACCAGTAGCTGCATTTAGCTACAGCGTATCTGGTTTAACAGCAAACTTTACTGATTTATCGACTGATGAAGATGACAGTATCGTAGCTTGGGATTGGAGCTTTGGTGACGGCAGCTCTTCTACTGCACAAAATCCAACACACGCTTTTGCTGAGTCTGGTGATTACAGTGTATCACTAACAGTTACTGACGAAAGCGGTTTAACCAACACTAGCACACAAGTGGTGTCTGTTGCAGATGTAAGTGTTGATTTCAACCTGAGTCTATCGCGTGCAACTCGCGCTAGAACAGGTTCAACCATTGTTGATTTAAGAATGAACGATGTTGGACAAGCTGTAGACGTATACCGTGACGGCGCCTTAGTCGATACTGTATCAGGCAACCGCTACCGTGATCGTTTCAGATCAACGGCAGCAACAGCCACATATAAACTGTGCTTAGAAGGCACACAAGTTTGTTCAGCTGAATTAGTCGTTAACTTCTAATTCCACTGCTTCGAACTGACTAAAACCGGCAGCTGTACTGCCGGTTTTTTTTCGTCTGCGCATCCAGCAGAGCGATATGTTTTGTCTGATGCTGCAAGGAACCCTTGACATTATGCTAATGATAACTATTATCATTAGCATAATGTCAAGGGAGGCTTCATGATCAAAACAGCAACACTTTGGCCCACGCTATTTCGTTTGGAAAAGCAGCTACTTTCACCCTACGATGCTAATCAACACTATCCACGTTTAGTGGCCGACTATACTGCAAGTTGTTGCCGCTTAGCGGCGCAATTACAACAAGATAAAAATCTCTTATTGCAAGAATGGTGTTTGCGCCAAGGGCTGTTTAATCTCGCCAAAGCCGCGATGTTTCATAAGGGGGAAGTACTGATTTACCGTTGTTGTTTAGATCAACTCTATCGCCCGATGTTAGCACTTAATCAACTTTACCAGCAGCAACGCCATGGTCAGCAACAGCAACTTGCGCTGCAGGCTAGCTTAAATCAAATTTTTTACTGCCAGGAGTAAGTATGCACTATCGTATCGAACGTGATTCCATGGGTGAGCTACAGGTACCCACCGATGCTTTGTATCAGGCGCAAACGCAGCGGGCGGTGCAAAACTTTCAAATTAGCGACAAGCCCATGCCAATAGGGTTTATTCAAGCATTACTGCAAATAAAAAAAGCGGCTGCATTAACCAATGCCAATTTGCACTTATTGCCTGCTGCAGAGGCAAAAGCCATTACCCAGGCGGCAGAGCAGCTCTTAAACACGCCAGATCTTAGCCAGTTTCCAGTAAGTGTTTACCAAACCGGCTCTGGTACCAGCAGCAATATGAATGTTAATGAAGTGCTGGCCACCTTAGCCACTAAACTCAGTGGTCATAAAGTGCATCCCAATGATCATGTTAACTTGGGGCAAAGCAGTAACGATACGATCCCAACCGCTATTCAATTGAGCAGCTTACTAGCATTAGAACAGCAACTGCTACCAGCATTATCGGCTCTACAACAGGCGCTTAGCGCTAAATCTGCCGAAATCGGTCATATTGTAAAAACCGGTCGCACCCATTTAATGGATGCGATGCCAGTCACTTTTGCGCAGGTACTCGGCGGCTGGCATAGTCAACTCAGCCATGCCCAAACGCAAATCAGCCAACAAATTCCCTTACTTAGCCAGTTAGCGCAGGGTGGCACTGCGGTGGGCACGGGTATTAACGCCCATCCCGAATTTGCCCAACGCTTTGCCACCCAACTGAGTGTTCAGACCGGTTTAACGCTAAGCCCCAGCAAAGATTTTTTCTTTAATCTAAGCTCACAAGATGGCGCTTTAGCCCTGTCGGGTAGTTTAAAAACGCTGGCCGCAGCGCTATTAAAGATTGCCAATGACTTACGTTGGATGAACTCTGGCCCCTTATCGGGCTTAGCGGAAATTAGTTTAGCTGCACTTCAGCCCGGCTCTTCGATTATGCCGGGTAAGGTAAATCCGGTAATACCGGAAGCCGTTGCCATGGCCTGCGCTCAAGTGTTTGGCTGCGATACCGCTATAAGTATTGCCGCGCAATCGGGGAATTTTGAGCTAAATGTGATGCTGCCCTTAGTCGCCGATAACCTGCTGCAAGCCATCAGCTTACTCAGTGGTAGCTGCTTGGCTTTAGCGAATCAGGCCATTAACAGCTTTACGGTAAACGTGCAAAATATTGCGAAAAGCTTGGCGCAAAACCCTATTTTAGTCACTGCACTGAATAGCCGAATTGGTTATGACAAAGCCGCTGCTATCGCTAAGCTGGCTTATCAGCAACAACGGCCTATTTTAGAAGTGGCCGTCGAGCAAACCGATCTTAGCCGCGAAGAACTGGCGCAGTTATTAGATCCGACCAAGCTGACCGGCTTGCAACTTTAAGCGATAACCTCACAACTCACTACCAAGCAATTAACCGCCCAGCCAAGACAGCCAGAGCGGTTTTTCGTTATACTAAGCACCCTTTATGTAATGTAACGTGGCGCTGGTATGAGTTCCTACACCGTGCTTTTCGCACCGATTGAACACCGCCTAACTGAAAAAAACAGTGCGTTTTTAACCTTTTTGCAGCCGGTAACGGATCGCGAGCAGGCGATGCAATGGGTGCAGCATTATCGCGAGCGCTATAAAGATGCCGCTCATGTTTGCTGGGCCTATATTATTGGCAATACCCGGCAACCACAAACGCAAGCTTTTAGTGATGATGGTGAGCCAAATGGTACTGCCGGAAAACCTATGCTGCATGTGTTAACCGAGCGTGAGCTGGGCAATAGCTTGGCTGTAGTAGTACGCTATTTTGGTGGTATTAAGCTTGGTGCGGGCGGCTTAGTAAGGGCTTATTCGGCCGCAGTATCACAAGCCGCGCAGCTGACACAGCTGACGAACATAAGCCCGAAGATTTTATTAGAACTTAAGGCGGACTTTGCACTGGAGGCGCGGATCCGCCAATTACTGGCTCAACATGCCGGTGAGCTCGTCGCGGTGATCTATCAGCAAGCGGTGATGCTCAGTGTGTTGCTGCCAATAGAAAACAGTGAACGCTTTATCCAGCAACTGCAAAATAGTAGCGGCGGTACTATTGAAGTGGCTGTTGTGTAAAAGCCCCATCATTCGCTAAGCGTTAAACATGGCTGTCTTAAGCAGATATGACTCAACGCTGTTATCCCAAAACGCTGCGTTAACCTAATCTGACCTCTCGCTAGCACAATAATATCTTAAGCCGCTGCTGATAAAGTGCTTGGCTTTAGTTAACCACGTGTTAATATTGCTGCAAAACAACAAGGTTTCAATATTTGAGAGGAGCTAAAATGCAACGGATGCAACAACTGGATATGATCCGCGGCCTGGCAGTATTGGCATTATTGCTTATGAATATCTTCGCTTTTGCCTTCCCACCCGATTATGCGCATAGCCTGCAATGGACTAAAATTTCGCCTAGCAGCACCGACACCTTGCTTTACAATATTCAAACGCTCTTTATTAAAGGCCGTTTTGTCAGCCTGTTTAGTATCTTATTTGGTGTAGGCTTATATTTAATTGCAGAAAAGTACGGTGCTGACTATCTCAAGCGCCGCCTATATTGGCTGCTGCTATTAGGGGTCATTCACGGTTGGCTAATTTGGTTTGGCGATATCCTACTCTGGTATGCGTTAACAGGGCTTTTTTTATTAAAACGTGGTTATTTTCAACTTACTGCCGCTGAGCTCTGGCGCAAAGCTATCCTCTTTTTTAGCATTGGTATGATAATCCCCGCGATCAGCTCCCTGATGCTACTATTTGGTGTTGACTTCACTAACAGTGAACTCGCTAACGCAGACGCTGTGGCACAATACATCGCCCTGTGGACCGGCCCTTACTTAGCACAAGTAGTCGAAAATCTTCAGCTAAGCTTTATTATGGCCTTCGCTTTTGTGCTCTGTATTATGTGGTATACCGCCGCCCTAATGTTACTCGGCATCGCCCTGTATAAAACCCACTGGTTTGAATTGGGTTATACATCAAAACAAACCGCTCTGCTCTTTTTGGGCAGCCTTATGCTTAGTGCTACAGTCGTTTTGCTGGATAATCTCAGTCACTATAGATCTGCCCTCAGTGGCATACTGCCTTGGGCTTATGTCGCTGAGGTGATGATGGCGTTAAGCTTTGCCAGCTTATTGATTAAATTCCGGCACTCACCTTGGCTACAGCAATGGCTGGCACCCTGTGGTCGTTTAGCTCTGACCTTATACTTAAGCCAAACGCTAGTGATGGTACTGCTATTCCGAGTCGTTAAACCGGAGTGGTTCGCAACGTTAGACAGGTTGCAGCTGCTCAGCATAGCGATAATAATGATTGGCGCCCAACTGCTGTTTAGTCAACTCTACACCCGCTATTACCAGCAAGGGCCTGTGGAATGGCTGTGGCGGCGATTAAGTAAACGCCCAGAGCCCTATCAGACACCTGAAGCGAATTCCCACCAATAAGCGAGTGCCTTCTACGACGCTGCCAGTTGCTGAGCCTGAATTTGCAACTGGCATTTTTAGTCATTCCATGGATAATAAGCCGCAGAAAATCGAAGATAGCGGCGCCACCCTAAGCGCCGCCGACAGGATGCGCTATGTCTCAATTACTCCGTATTGTGCTGATCCACACCCACCTACCTGGTGTGGTCGAATTACAGCTGGATCAGCATACCAATATTTGTGGTACCAATGCCTCGGGCAAAACCACCTTACAACGTTTAGT
>CAZNXI010000003.1:23894-58672 GCA_964577005.1 uncultured Rheinheimera sp. | reverse complement strand
CCGGCCGCATCCTCTGGCGTGGCCAACCGGCCCAGTGGGCTGCGCCGTTTAATACTTTCTAGCTTATCACCTTGTAAATTTTGTGTCATGTCAGTTTGCATATAGCCCGGCGCCACACAGTTTACCGTGATGCCGGCTTTGCCCACTTCGCGTGCTAAGGATTTGCTAAACCCTTCCAGTGCCGCTTTACTGGCGGCGTATACGCTTAAGCCATTAAAGCCGGTGCGGGCAATAATCGAAGAAATATTGACGATGCGTCCGCTTTGATTGAGCAACATAGGCCGAAGCAGGTACTTAGTTAGCAAGATAGGTGCTTGAATGTTCAGATTAAGCAGGCTACTTATTTCAGAGTTGTGCATTGTGGCTAAGACGCCATCATAGCCAACGGCGGCGTTGTTAATTAAGGCATAAGGTCGGCCGTATTGTTTAGTCAGTTCGTTACAAAGAGCGGGAATGTTATCCAGTTCAGATAAATCAGCAGCGCAAAAGTGTAAGCCTTGCTGTTGTAGCTGGGATAACTCATCGCTTTGCGTTCTGGCCAGAGCCAGTACGCTATAACCAGCCTGCAGCAATTGGCGGCATATCGCTAAACCTAAGCCGCGGCTGGCGCCTGTGACAATCACTAATTTACTCATGAGGCTCCTTTACTGCGGCCGGTCGGTTAAGTTTCCCTGTAGCATTGATTGCTAAGCTACTGACTATATTAAACCGGGCAGGCAGCTGATAACGCTCCAGTTGTTGCTGGCAGTGCTGCAGCAACTGAACTTGTAATGTTTTACTGTCAGTACCAGTGTCAACGATGATATCTGCAACAACTAACTGGCCTAAAATACTACTGGCTTTGGCATATACTTTTGCCTGGCGCACAGCAGGGTGCTGCAGCAACACCTGTTCTACCTGCTCGGGGTGAACTTTATTACCGCCAACATTAATTACACCGCTGGCACGGCCTAGAAATACCACTCTGTCTTGCACAATACTGACTAAATCGCCGCTGTTCAGATAGCCTTCGCTATCAACAGCAGACGCCAGGTGAGTATCCGGCAGCTGTGGCGGCTTTAACCATAAATGTTGGTTAGCATCGATTTTAAGTAACAGGTTGCTGTGCCGTTGATTTAACCAACTGGCTGGAAAGCCAGCGCGTTTATCGGCTACGGCAAAACCCACTCCGGCTTCGGTAGAGGCATAAATATGCAGTATTCTGGCGTTAGGGAACTCGCTGTCTAGCTTATCCAACAGTGGCTGGTCGGCTATTTCACCGCCCAGCGTAATTTGCTGCAATGGCAGGGTACTAAGCTGGCCGGTCATTAATAGCTGGCGCCAAAGCGAGGGTGTGGCCGATATGGCATTGATGTGTTGTTGCTGCATTAATGTAATACGTTGCTGCGCATCGCCACTGCTGCAATCAAGCAGGCAAGCACCGGATAACAGGCTCTGTAGCACTACTTGCAGGCCGGCAAAACGGCTTGGTTGATAGCACAAAGCCCAGCGCAAGCCAGCCCCAGACGCTGATACTTTTACCGCTCGGCTTAAGCTACTAAAGTTGTGGCTGATCCACTTCGGTGTGCCTGTGGTGCCTGACGTTGCCAGATACCAGCGGCTGCAAATAGATAGTGTTGCTGTCTCAGAACTATCAACCGCGTTTAGCATGGTTTCAGTTGTAACTTTGCCTACAGGCCAATGAACCGCGGGTTCTGGCAGCGCAAGGTTGTTGTCGGGCAGTAGATACAGCGCTCGGCTCCAGCCATCAAAGGCCAGAGTGGCAACAACAAAGCTGTGCAGATTGCTAAATGTCAGCGCTACGGCTTGCTGTTGCAGCGCCGGATACTGCTGTCGAAGCTCTAGCGCCTGTGCGACTAACTGGGTGTAGCTGCAAACGGTATCGCCGCTGATGGCAGTGGCCTGATAATTAGCAAGTTGTAGCCGTTGCAGCAGGTTCATTGTGCTTTAGTGTCCCTTTGCCAGCGCTTGCTGATAAATGCTGACAAATTCAGCAAAAGTACGTGGATAAATAGCAAGTTGCAGCTGACTAAAGGGGTCTATACCCAAATCTTCTTCCAACTGTGCTACCAGCATGGCAAAACCCAGCGAGTCGAGCCCGCTTTGCAGCAGGACAGTGTCGCTATTGATGTCGCTTTGTAAAGTACAGTCTGCAATTAATGCCACCTGTGCCATTGCATCTTTAATCTGTTGTTCGAGGTTCACGTTAATCCTGCTTTAACTAAATTGTATTTGTTGGGCCGCGGCGCCGATTTGTTTTGGTAGCTTGTGTAATACCGTACTGCGATTCTCCGGCCAACTGGCCAACGGGTAGTGAAAGGTGTTGACCACATAGTCGATATTGTCACGTGTGCCACCGGGTTTGTCTTCCATTGGCTGATAACCGAACAGCCGGTGCATTTTCAGTACACTGTGGTTAAAGGATAACACCTCTGCATAGAGCCTGTGCACGCCACTCTGGCTGGCCGCATAATCCAGCGCAGCAACTTCCAGTAACAAGCCAGTGCCCGGCCACACGTTATCCTCTCCCAAATAGCAGCCCCACTCCAGTGTCTGCTGGTTAAGCTGACTGAAATTCAAGACCCCTATCGGCCGCCCGTTCTGGTAAAACAAAAAAAAACGGCGGCTTAAATCACCCTGCAGGCTATCAAACCAGGTCTGGTGTTCATGCCAGCTGATCGGCGCATCCTTGTGCATATTACGCCGGATATCCGGCTGATTACGCCACAGCCACACCTGTTCGAGGTGGGCTTCGGTCAGCGGGCGAAACTCGCTAATCGGATACTGTTTTACAGTCGACATGGCGTTATAAATACTCCCAGCTCATGGCGGTACCCTTCTTCGCCGTTTTTTTAATGGGTTTACCCAGAAGCATAGGTAAATACTTCGGCTCCAGCCCAAGTCCGGGGCGCACCGAGCGCAGATTTGTTGCATTAAACACATCACCTGCTTGCATATCTTCGGCAATATACAGTGAGCGACGATATTTGCGTGAGGCCTGCTCTTTTTCGGTACCACCATAAGTCACTTTGCCCAGCGCCACTGCAGCGCGGTTACATTCTTGCACTAATGCAGAAAATTCGGCCGGTTCCAGTGAGAATGCCGCGTCAACACCACCTTCGCTACGATCAAGGACAAAGTGTTTTTCAATGACGCTGGCACCCAGCACCACGCTGGCTACCGCTACGCCAATACCGGCGGTGTGGTCTGATAAACCCACCTGACAGTCAAATAACGCTGCTAAATGGGGGATAGTGGCCAGATTAGCATCGATGGGATCGGCCGGATAATGACTTGTACACTTTAATAATATCAGCTCATGACAACCGTTGCTTCGCAGGACTTCGACTGACTCTGCCAGCTCGGTTTGCGTCGCCATTCCACTGGACATAATTACCGGCTTACCGGTTTTTGCTACTGCCGCCAGCAGGGCATGATCGCTGTTCTCAAAGGAGGCTATTTTGTAGCAGGGTACCTGTAACTGTTCAAGAAAATCTACCGCGGCTTGATCAAAGGGCGTGCTAAATGCCAGCATGCCGTGCTGCTGCGCGCGCTCGAAAATAGCCTGGTGCCACTGCCAGGGGGTCATGGCTTTTTGGTACAACTGATACAAGGACTGACCTTGCCATAAATTGTCCGCATCCTGAATAACAAAGTCACCGCTGCTCAGGTTAAGCGTCATGCTGTCAGCGGTATAAGTTTGGATTTTAATGGCAGCAGCGCCACAGGTCGCAGCTGCATCGACCATTGCCAGTGCTTTATCTAGTGACTGATCATGATTACCCGACAATTCAGCGATGATAAAGGGTTTTTCACCCGGCCCGACAAGATGTTGCCCCAGCTTAATAATTGCCATTTATTCCTCTATCGTCGCCATGATCTGTTCTACTACTAAAGGTGTGCCAGCGTTTAGTGGCACTATGCTACCAGCTGCTTGCACCATGTTACTTAACAACTCAGGTTTTGATAAGTACTTGCAAAGTTGTTTAGATATAAAGTCTAGGCTGATATCAGAAGTTGCCCCTAAGTGTATACAAGCACCTAGCTTGTCCAAATACAGGGTTGTAGCTTGCTGATTTTCCGCAACTGTTACGACTAATGAAGGTAGCCCACTGATGCAGCGCTCCCAATGGGTTGCACCGCCAGCCCCCAGCATTAAATGCGCCTGTTGCATCAGTGCGGCCATGGCA
Source organism: uncultured Rheinheimera sp. (assembly GCA_964577005.1). Lineage (GTDB taxonomy): Bacteria > Pseudomonadota > Gammaproteobacteria > Enterobacterales > Alteromonadaceae > Alishewanella. The sequence goes on along the minus strand of CAZNXI010000003.1, from coordinate 54,482 downwards.
TTAGTTTGGATATGTAACTGCATATTTGCTAACTGGCTGCAACGCTGCTCAATACTGGTTCGCCAGGGATTATTAATACCTATAACTATATCGGCAGTTACTGGCATCGACTTTAGGCAAGAAATGGCCTCTATCGCCATCATAGTTAAATTCTGTTGGTCACTGCCGCCAAAGCTGACTAAAAGATGGTTTGCTTTTCTTTGAGCATGCTGCTGATAAAACTCCTCGCGCAGCAAGGCATATTGTGGCCCCAAAAGCTGCTGGCAATGCGCGGGGACTAATAAATGATAGCGGTCTTGCATAGCAGGCAACAGGTTTTGATCTAACAACAGATCACAATCCAGCGGGCGGTTAGCCAGATCATCAATCACCATAATGCTGTGACAACGCTGGCGCAACAGCTGGCCATATTTTTTACCAAGTTGATAATGGTCCACAACCAGCAGTTGGTAGCGATCTGCAATCAGCGATAGTGTGGCGCTGGCGTCATCCTCTTCAGATTGCAGGTTTGTCGGCAAACTAAAGGTGTTAAAGCCTGCTTGTTGCAGTAACTCGAGCAAATTACCTGCTGTCGAGCGGCAGGCAAAGTGACAATTGGCGCCCTGTTTTTTTAAGGCATGAGCCAATGTAAGGCAGCGCATAACATGGCCGCTACCTATTGTAATTGAGGCATCGACACGAAACAGTACCTTCATTTTAGCCTTGTTCCAGCTGCAGCAGTTGGTACAATAATTCGGCGCGGCGCCAGTCTGCAGGGGTATCAATATCCTGTACGAGATAGGGTGGCAATTCGTAAAGTTGTGAGTTGTCGCCAAATACACCTCTTTGCGGATTCAGCCAAGTAGACGCTTTGGCCCAATAAAGCTGTCCAGCATCATGATAGGTAGGTGTTAAATCCTGAGAACGTTTGCCAATACTGGTTGGGTCAAAGGGAGCGACGCCACCAGTCTCCATTTTTACCAGCGCTCTTTGGATAGGAAAAGAAAAACGGGCAGCGGTAAACACATAATCGGCATTAGTAGCGATAAGCTGGTCAAATAGCGTCTTAATCAAGTTGGCATTTAACAGCGGCGTGGTGGCATAAAGACAAGCACAATTCTCTATATTCCATGTCATTTGCTGCAGTTGTTGTAAGGCATCGCGGATCACCGCTGTAGTGCCGGTATGATCATCAGCTAACTGTGAATCACGCATAAAAGGCACTTCAGCACCATATTGCCGAGCAATATCCGCTATCTCGTGATCGTCTGTAGAAACCACGACTTTATCAACAACGCCACTTTGAAGCGCGGCCCTTATTGGATAAGCCAGCATCGGCTGACCGCAAAAATCTTTAATATTTTTCCGAGGTATGCGCTTACTACCACCACGGGCAGGAATAATAGCTATGTTCATAATTTTTCATTCAATAAAAAATCAATAATAAGCTGATAACGTTTCTGCTCAATTAATTTAAGTACTAAGCGCATATCAATATTCATATACTCATGCACAATTCGGTTACGTAAGCCAATAATGGCTTGCCATTGCGTTAATATTGCTTCAGGCCAGTTTTGTAATGTAGCTAGTTTTTGCATAGCATCATAAGCCGAAACCGGTGTGGGTTGGCCATTGGCTTTTAAAAGGTGTTTTGCTTTTCCAATGGCGTTTTCTGTAAGAACTTGTAGCACATGCAAGAGACCATTCTGCTCTAATTTTGAGAAAGATTGTCCAGAGCTAATAGCAGTGGATGCATTATCTAGTATTGATTGATACTCTGTAGCAAGGTTTGCTGTTTCTCGTAAATAGATTTCAAGTTGCATGAGATTCTTCCCATTGCCAGTATTCATGTTCGCGCCAAGTTTTTTCTTGAAATTTAAACCAAAATTGCGGATTTTGACAAAAAATTAATTGGCCATCATTAACAATAACAATTCGCATAGCCAGTTGAGCAGTACGCATATCTACGAGATCAATAGTGTCAGTATTACAATTCATTAGGCTAGCAAGTTCTTGGCGTAATGTTTCCGTTAGCCTAAGTCTGATAAATTCATCTGGCTCGTCAAAAAAATAAGCAAAATCCCAATCGCTATGCTGCTGTGCAGTGCCATTGGCATGGCTACCAATTAAGACTAAACAGCTAAGTTTTGGAAATAGCTCTGCTAACTTTATTAGCGCTTTAGTGTTTATAATTGACATAGAAATGCATCCAGCGCCTTAACTATTGTTGTTTGATTTAGAGTAGTTAACTCTGGAAACAGTGGTAAGGTTACTGCCTGTTGATAATAAACTTCAGCTTGCGGGCAATAGCCTGCTTTAAAGCCAAGTTGTTGGTAGTAAGGCTGCAAATAAATCGGTATATAGTGTAAATGCGCAGCAACACCTTGTTGGCGCAGGAAAGCAACACTCTCTTTATGTTGTGCTTTGCTAAGGTTGCTAAGTTTGACCACATAAAGATGATAGCTACTATAGGCAAAGGGCTGTTGAACTAAAGGCGTAATATCAAGCTTGCTGCTAAAAGCATTATCATACCATTTAGCCAGTGTTTGACGTGCCGTAACAAAATCAGTCAATTTAGTTATTTGACTTCTCCCTAAAGCCGCCTGCAGATCGGTCATTCGATAATTGTAGCCCAACAGCTGCTGCTGATAGTACCAAACGCCATGGCTGGGTTCGGTCAGTTCATCGTCTTGTGAGGTAATGCCATGCGAACGTAGCATTTGTATTTTGCGGGCAAGTTTTGGATCCTTGGTGGTGGCCATGCCGCCTTCGCCAGAGGTGATAATCTTCACCGGATGAAAGCTAAATACGCAAATATCTGAGTACTGGCAATTACCTACAGGTATATCTTGATAACGTGCGCCAATAGCATGCGAGGCATCTTCAATAATTCGAAAACCGTATTGCTGGCTTAATTGATAAATCTTTGCCATATCGCAGGGCTGGCCAGCAAAATGCACTGGGATCAGTACTTTCGGTAGTTTATTTTGTTGGCTGGCAAGGAGTAGTTTCGCTTCAAGGGCATTAGTGCAAAGATTGCCGGTGGCAAGCTCAATATCAACAAAATCAACGCTCGCGCCACAGTACAAAGCACAGTTGGCAGAAGCAACAAAGGAGTTCGGTGAGGTCCATACTAGATCACCGGGGCCAACATCGAGTGCTAAACAGGCGATATGCAAGGCCGAAGTGGCACTGTTTAAGGCAATAGCAAATTTAGCATGGCATACTGCGCTGACAGCTTGTTCGAAAGCGGGGACTTGTGGTCCTTGGGTGAGCCAAGTCGATTGCAAGACGGCTGTCACTGCGTCGATATCATCTTGATCGATTTGTTGCTTACCATAAGGAATCATACTTCGGCTTCCTGATTAAAGACACGAATATCTGCTACAGATAAAAAATGTGGATTAGTATCAGAAACATATTGAAAACCGGTCTCTACTAATTGTCCCTGTTCACCCAAAGCATTAGTGGTAAAGTCATTACTGCGCTGAAAAAACTTAATTGCTGGGGCAATTACAAAATGGTCAGCAAATTCGTAGGTATGATAAGACATATCCCCGGGACACATCATCTCATGCAGTTTTTCACCCGGACGAATTCCCACAATTTTGATTGGTAAGTCTGGTGCCATGGCTTTGGCTAAATCAACAATACGAATTGAAGGAATTTTTGGTACAAAAATTTCACCACCCAACATCCGCTCAAAGTTCTTCAAAACAAAATCAACGCCTTGCTGCAGGCTGATCCAGAAGCGGGTCATCTCTTGATGGGTTATTGGTAGATGATCAGTGCCTTTATCGATTAACTGTTGAAAGTAGGGCACCACCGAGCCGCGTGAACCAACCACGTTGCCATAACGAACGACAGAAAAGCGTGGCTTAGTGCCGCCCACCATATTATTACCAGCAATAAAAAGCTTATCGGAAGCTAACTTGGTTGCGCCATACAGGTTTACCGGATTTGCGGCTTTATCTGTAGAAAGCGCGATGACTTTATCAACATTACAATCAATGGCTGCATTAATAACATTTTCGGCGCCATTGATATTGGTACGGATACATTCAGTAGGATTGTACTCTGCCGCAGGAACTTGTTTTAAGGCCGCTGCGTGGATCACATAATCCACACCATGCATAGCGCGCGCTAAACGTTCACCATCGCGTACGTCACCAATAAAATAACGCATACAGCTTTGATTAAAACGCTGTTGCATTTCATACTGTTTTAGCTCATCGCGGGAAAAAATAATGATTTTTTTTGGCTTGTAACGACTAAGCAAGGTCTGCGTATATTTGTGCCCAAAGGAGCCGGTGCCACCGGTAATTAATATGGTTTTGCCATCAAACATTGTTCGCCCACCATGTTGTCATTATTTTTGGTTTCTAAGCATAATGTATGCCATTAAGCCTGATGCTTGGTTTTTAAAATAAAAAGCTAATAAAAACATAGCATCAGCCTAGTAAGTGTAACGCGTTTCACTACTAATGCAACCGCCACAAAGACTTAGCTATACTGTTACTACGTTTAGCTACCAAAGGTTGTGTTAACTGGGCAAGCAGACTAAGCTTATTGTGCGATTTTTAAACAGGACTGCGTAATGAAAATAGCGGCGAATAATCCTAACCCGTTGACGACGGTATTGCAGCAGCAACAAAAGCTATCTCAACAATTGGCAACCGGTAAGCGCATTAACAACGCTGCTGACGATGCGGCGGGGTTGCAGATAGCAAACAGGCTAAGTAGTAATATCAACGCCCAGCAGCAAGGACAGCGTAATCTCGCGGATGGCGTAGCGTTTGCTAGGGTATACGATCAAGCATTACAGGGGGTTAACGATAACCTGTTAGAGCTTGAACGTTTAACCATCGCCTCCGGTAATGGCATATACAGTGCCGCTGATCGCAATGCGCTGCAAGCCGAAGCGAATGGCTATTTAGCGAATATTCAGCAAGGCTTAACTGCTGAGTTTGCTGGTAAGGCTTTATTTAGCGACAGTACGCTGGCTTTTAATGCGGGCGAAAGTACCCTTTCATTGCAAACTCAAGATGTGGGCAGCGCGCTGACGGATCAAAATATTTTTAATCTCGATTTAACTGATGCTAACGCCACGGCGAGTAACCTCACCGCTGTGCGAACAGCCGTGGAGCAAGTCACGGGCTTTCAGGCGACAACAGGCGCAGCCATTAATTCATTGCAAAGTGCGTCTCGCTCCGTGTCTGGGCAAGAGGTCGCTACTGCTGCAGCGCGCTCACGTATTGCCGATTTGGATTTTGCGAAAGCCAGCAGTGAACGTGCTGCCAATAGTATTTTGACGCAAAGCGCCACTAACGTGGCAATGCAAGCTCGTGTCTCTGCTGAACAAGCGCTATCGTTATTGGGCTAATCTCTTCCAGTATATCTCTGAGTAAAACGCTATTTTTTTGACGTTGTGTCAAAAAAATAGCGTTTTACCTTGCAAGGTTGCTTGCAGCTTGTATTATAAAGATAAATAACAGCAAGATGTTGTGCGCTAATGTCAGAAAATCCTAATCTCTATATTTTTGATTTGCAGGCTAATCGTGCTGAGCGCTTAGCGACCGTATTTAGTTTTATCGGTGAAAGTTACCAGCTGTTAACCTCTGAAACGATTTTCGATAAATTACAGTTGCATCCAGCATCGGTAGTGATACTCGGTGCGACTGATGCCTTAGAGCCGGCGGTCTTGATCAGACAGTTTCCGGCCAGTGCTTTTATCGTCATTGGCGAAAGCTTGTCTTTTTTATTGGAACACGCCAACGTCATAGGGATCTTGAGTGAGCCCTTTGCCTATACCAGTTTGACGCAGTTACTGCGTGATGCTCAGCAATATCATCGTCTGCTTCCTACGCACAAAACATTGGATAGCCAAGTAAAATTTGATGGTATGGTAGGGCAAACCCCTGCTATGCAAAAAATCCGTTTCCTGATTCAGCAAGTGGCGAAAACGGAAGCCAATGTGTTGGTGTTAGGCCCCTCCGGCACAGGTAAAGAAGTGGTCGCGCGTAATATTCATTTACTGTCTAATCGCGCCAACGGTCCCTTTGTACCCATAAACTGTGGCGCTATTCCGGCAGAGTTGTTAGAAAGCGAACTGTTTGGGCATGAAAAAGGCGCTTTTACCGGTGCCATTTCTACCCGCAAAGGCCGCTTTGAATTAGCTCAAGGCGGTACGCTATTCTTAGATGAAATTGGTGATATGCCGCAGCCCATGCAAGTGAAGTTGCTACGGGTGTTACAAGAGCGTATTTTTGAACGTGTCGGTGGCAGCCAAATTTTAAAAGCCGATGTACGTATTATCGCTGCCACCCATCGTGATTTAGAAAGCATGATTACTGAAGGCAGTTTTCGGGAAGATTTGTACTACCGCCTCAATGTGTTCCCTATCGAAACGCCGGCACTCAGTCAGCGCGTAGAAGATTTACCCCTGTTAATCAATGAATTACTGAATCGTCAGTATCCATCACATCAGGCAAAGATTAAATTTACTGAGCGCGCCATAGAAAGTCTGAAAATGCATAGCTGGCCAGGTAATGTGCGTGAGCTAAGTAATTTACTTGAACGAATGGTCATTATGTATCCGGATCAAACGGTCGATGTAGCCGAGTTACCCAAAAAGTATCAGCACTTAGAAGTGGATACGTATCAGCCTGTGTATCCGGAAGCATTACAAGAACGAGATTTGCTTAACTCACTGTTTCAAACCGAAGAGACGGAGGAAGCTGCTGAGTTAGCCATGGCCTTTAGCAGTACAACTGAACTGACCATGGTGCAGCTATCTCAAGATCTACCTGAGCAAGGGCTGGATTTAAAAGAGTTTTTAGCTGAGCTGGAAATCCGTTTTATCTCGCAGGCCCTAGAACGACATGACTATATTGTGGCCAGAGCGGCGGAAATTCTTGGACTTCGTCGAACTACCCTAGTAGAGAAAATGCGCAAATATAATCTGGGTAAAGAAGAGTAAGCTTATACCGTTCGTCAGATTTTTGACATGTTAATGTATTAAATTTCAATAAGATAGTCATGGCATACTCCCTGCATTGACACTGCTAAGTTTTGTAGTTCAAACCGCGAGGGGCAGGGGAATGACGGTAAATTTTGCCATGATTGAAGATACTAACCAAGCAAATAGCACAGTGCCTTGGTTAACCTCTGTGCTGACCAAGCAAGATAATCCGCCAATCGACTTGCAGCAGGTTATCCACTCTTTGCCTTCTGGCGTCATTTTGCTAGACAGTCGTGGTAAAGTCGCCGAAGCTAATCAGGTCGCCATTGAGATGCTGGGTGAGCCATTACAAGGTCAGCTTTGGCTAAATGTCATCAAACGCTGTTTTCGCCCCAGAGCCGATGATGGCTTGGAAGTGTCTCTGGCAGACGGTCGCTTAGTTAAAATTGCTATAAGTGCTTTAGCGCCACAAGGTGGTCAATTAATTGTCCTGACCGATTTGACAGAAACCCGCAAATTACAACATAGGCTAAGTCACTTACAGCGCTTATCCACCTTAGGCAAAATGATGGCCACGCTGGCACATCAGATCCGGACGCCACTTTCTTCTGCGCTACTTTATGCTGAAAACTTGCAGAGTCCAAAATTAACCGCCACGGCCAGAGAGCAGTTTCAAAATAAATTGATCGCTAGGCTTAACGATTTAGGACAGCAAGTGAATGATATGCTGTTATTTGCTCGTTCTGGCACCGCTCAAGCGGTTAGTCCGCTGAGCTTACAACAGTTATGTGATGATTTGCTCAACCGCAGTGAAGCCTTGCTGACACAGCAGCATGCCACGCTCACCGTTCGCTTAACGCAACCGCAACAGATGATTTTAGGTAATCAAACAAGTTTGGTTGAGGCACTGTTAAATCTGGTGCAAAACAGTTTGCAAGCCATTGGCGAGGGGGCTCAGTTATTGTTAGCCCAACAAACTGATGCCTCGCAGCTGGTTCTCTGTTTTAGTGATAACGGCCCAGGCATTGCCGAGGATATACAGCCGCACATATTTGAACCCTTTTTTAGTCGTAAGGCCGGTGGTAGCGGCTTAGGTTTGGCGGTGGTGCAGGCAGTGGTACAAAGTCATCACGGGCAGGTGCGCTATCTGAGTGAGCCAGCCTCTCAGTTAGCGGTGCTTGACGGTGCTTGTTTTGAACTGATATTGCCACTGCATATCCCCAGCGCTACTACAACGTCAGATCTGCAGCCAGCCAAGGTGTTGCAGCGGGAGGTGTCAAATGTCTGAGATCCGAATTTTAATTGTCGAAGATGATGCTGGTTTACGTGAGGCCTTAATGGATACCTTGCTGTTAGCCAATTATCAGGTCAGTGTTGCCGCCAGTGCAGAAGACGCCTTGCTGTTATTAAAAAAACAGCGGATCCAACTGGTGATCAGTGATGTGCAAATGGGATCGATCTCGGGTTTGGTATTGTTAAGAACTTTACGAGAGCATTATCCTACTTTGCCCGTTTTAATGATGACCGCTTATGCCAATGTGCAAGATGCGGTAGAGGCCATTCGGCTGGGCGCTATTGATTATCTTGCAAAACCCTTTTCCCCAGAAGTGCTGGTTTCAACTGTAAGTCGCTATGTTTTACCTGAACAAAGCGCAACGTTTTCGCCTATTGCCGCGGCTGAGTCCAGTCAGGCGTTACTGGCTTTAGCGGCAAAGGTCGCACAATCTGATGCCAGTGTGATGATTTTAGGGCCTAGTGGCTCGGGTAAAGAAGTGCTTGCCCGCTTTATTCATCAGAAATCAGCAAGATGTAATGCGCCCTTTGTGGCGATAAACTGCGCTGCCATTCCGGAAAACATGCTGGAGTCTACCTTGTTTGGGTATGAAAAGGGCGCCTTTACCGGTGCGATTGCCGCTTGCCCGGGTAAGTTTGAGCAAGCGCAGGGGGGAACTTTACTATTAGATGAAATCAGTGAAATGCCACTTAATTTGCAAGCCAAACTACTTAGAGTATTGCAAGAGCGCGAAGTCGAACGCCTCGGTAGTCGCAAAATCATCAAGTTAGATGTTCGAATTTTAGCCACCAGTAATCGTGAATTACGTCAAGCGGTGAGTGATGGCATCTTTCGGGAAGATTTATATTACCGTTTAAATGTTTTTCCGCTGCGCTGGCCGGCTTTAGCAGAGCGTAAGGCTGATATTGTGCCCTTGGCAAACCATTTACTGCAGCGCCATTGCGTGTCGCAACAGCGCAGCCTAGTCAGCTTAAGTGCTGCTGCGGCGGCGCGGTTAACGGCACACCATTGGCCAGGTAATGTTCGTGAGCTGGATAATGTGATTCAGCGTGCCTTGATTCTGCAATCGGCTAATGAAATTAAGGCAGAGGATATTTTATTAGAAACGGATACCTCTTCCGCGGTCGTTAAGCCTATGGCCTTACAACCCTCGCTGGTGGAGCACGGCCTTATTGATGGCGAGCTTGCGGCAACAGATTTTAAAACTGAAATTCATGAGCAAGAGCACAAACTGATCTTGGCAACAATGCAAGCATGCGCTTTTAAGCGTAAAGACGTGGCGCAAAAATTAGGTATTAGTGATCGTACCTTACGTTATAAGTTAGCCCGGATGCGCGAGTCGGGCATTGAGCTACCTGTGTAACCCTATACCCTTCTTTACCCCAGAACCGATATCTGTTGTGGTTGGCTTTAAGGAAACTTAAAGCCAATTCTCTGTTTTAACTCACGTTTAATATTTATTCCTCAATCTTAATTTGTTGGCATAACTTCTGCTTTAACAGGACTAGTGTGTAATACAGCAAATTTTTGACAGGGTGCATTATGGAAATCAAAGGTCAGGCGTTATATGCCCAAATGCAAGCGATGGCCAGTCAGGCGCGAGCGTTGCCTGTTGCCGCAGATGCCGAGATGGCGGTTAAAGCGGTTAACAGCAGTCAATCTGACTTTTCTACCCTATTTAAAAATGCCCTCGGTTCGGTGAATGACTTACAACAACAGACAAGTAAGTTAAGAACTGCGGTGGAGTTAGGCGATCCTAGCGTTTCACTTGCCCAAGCAATGATTGCTTCCCAAAAGTCCTCTTTAGCGTTTGAAGCCACCATTCAGGTCCGGAACAAAGTGGTTGAAGCCTATAAAGAAATTATGTCGATGCCGGTTTAACTTAAAGCCGTAGCCTGAGCAGGAGAAGTAACGTGGCAGAGAATCAATCAACCGAGTTGGCTTTAACCAACACTGATTTTAATAACGAAACATCGGCGGAAAGTAAAAGTGGCTTGATGGGCGCCTTTAGTGGCGGCGGTGATTTAATCCGACAAATTACCTTAGTGGTGGCCCTAACCATCTGTCTGGCGATTGCCATTTTAATTATTTTATGGGCCAAGGCGCCGGAAATGCGGCCTTTAGGGACTTACAACACCCAAGAATTGATTCAAACACTGGATCATTTGGATGCTGAAAAAATTAAATATAAATTAGAAGGTAATGTTATTTTTGTACCAGAGAATACGCTGCAAGATGTACGTTTAAGCTTATCTCGGGCGGGCTTAAATAAAGAGCCATCGCTGGGTACCGAGTTTTTATTGCAAGATAGCGGCTTTGGTGTAAGTCAGCGTTTAGAAATGGAACGTTTAAAGCATAGTCGGGAACAGCAACTGGCAAGAACCATAGAAGAATTGCAAAGTATTGCCAGAGCCAGAGTATTATTGGCTATCCCCAAAGAAAATGTTTTTGCTCGTCAGCAAGCTCTCCCGTCGGCGACGGTATTAGTGACTGCGCGCGGTGGCAGGGTGATTCGCGATAGCGAAGTCGATGCGATCGTCGATCTAGTGGCGTCAGCGGTTCAAGGCCTAGCGCCTAGCCGCGTCACCGTAACCGATCAAAATGGTCGGTTGCTCAATAGCGGCTCGCAAGATGGTTCTGCCGCGCGCAATCGCCGTGAATTAGAAATTCAGCGTAGCCGTGAAGATGAGTATCGCCAAAAAGTTGATTCTATATTAATGCCCGTATTGGGTATGGGAAATTATACTGCTCAGGTTGATCTGGTTATGGATTTTACCGCAGTGGAGCAAACGCAAAAACGCTTTAACCCTGACTTGCCCGCTGTACGCAGTGAGATGGTTATTGAAGAAAGTAGCGTTGGCGGCAGCAGAGGAGGGATCCCTGGTGCGTTATCAAATCAACCGCCTATGCCCTCAGCTATTCCTGAGCAAGCCACCGGTAATAATGCACAGGCCGTAATCCCTGGCAGAAACCATCGGGAATCTACCCGTAACTTTGAATTAGACACCACCATCAGCCATACTAGTCAGCAGAGTGGTGTGATTCGTCGGCTTAGCGTGTCTGTTGCTGTCGATTATCGGCCCGGTACTATCGGAGAGGACGGTATCGCGGTACCCACGCCAAGGGCACAGTTAGAACTGGAGAATATTCGTCGCTTATTACAAGGTGGTGTCGGATTTGATGCTCAGCGTGGTGATAAGATTGAAGTCATCTCCGTGCCCTTTGTCCGTGAACCGGTAGACGCTGCCATCGTTATTCCGTTCTACCAGCAAGATTGGTTCTTGCAAGTCGTTAAGTTAGTGATGGGTGGCTTAGTTATCATCGTGTTGCTCTGGGGTATCGTGCGGCCGATGCTGAAGAAACTAATGAACCCAACGGAAACTGTCGATGTTTATAATGAGAATTCGTTAAGTCAAGGGTTGGATTTAGGTGATGATGATCTGGAGTCCCCGCAGTTCGATGAGAAATCAATAGGGTTCTCTTCTGATGGTACCTTGATGTTACCAGACTTACATGGTGATGAAGATTTATTAAGAGCGGTACGTGCCTTAGTGGCTAACGAACCAGAATTATCCTCCTTGGTAGTTAAGAATTGGTTATCTGAAGATGAGTGAAATTAAAGAAGTTAAAGCCTTCGATATCAGTAAACTGGATGGCGTGGAGAAAGCCGCTATCTTGTTGCTGAGCTTATCCGAAGAGGATGCGGCACAAATCCTGAAACATCTTGAGCCAAAGCAAGTACAGAAAGTCGGTATGGCGATGGCGCAAATGACTGACTTGAATCAAGCCAAAATTTCAGCGGTGCATCGCCGCTTTATTGAGCAGATTCAGAATTTCAGTACCATTGGTTTCCAAAGCGAAGAGTTTATTAAGCGCGCCCTAACGGCTGCTCTGGGGGAGGAAAAAGCCGCAAATTTAATCGATCAAATCGTACTAGGTGGCGGCGCCAGAGGTTTAGACTCACTGAAATGGATGGATTCGAAACAAGTTGCCAATATTATTCGCAACGAGCACCCGCAGATCCAAACCATCGTTTTATCTTATCTTGAGCCAGAGCAGTCTGCAGAAATTTTGTCGCAGTTCTCTGAGAAAGTACGTTTAGATTTAACGATGCGTATCGCTAACTTAGAAGAAGTTCAACCTGCGGCCTTGCAAGAATTAAATGAAATTATGGAGAAACAGTTTGCTGGTCAAGCCGGTGCCCAAACCGCGAAAATGGGTGGTTTAAAAGCCGCAGCGGATATCCTTAACTATCTTGATACTAATTTAGAAGGTCAGCTGATGGACTCTATCCGTGAGCATGACGAGGAAATGGCACAACAAATTCAGGATCTAATGTTTGTGTTTGAAAACCTGATTGATGTTGATGATCGTGGTATTCAAACCATCTTACGCGAAGTGCAACAAGACATTTTAATGAAGGCGCTGAAAGGAACAGATGAAAACCTGAAAGAGAAAATTCTGAAAAATATGTCCAAGCGCGCTGCTGAATTGTTGCAAGATGATCTTGAGGCAATGGGACCGGTACGGATCAGTGAAGTGGAAGCTGCCCAAAAAGAAATTTTATCGATTGCCAGACGCTTATCTGATGCCGGTGAAATTATGCTCGGTGGTGGTGGTGGTGAAGAGTTTGTTTAAACATCAGGTGAATAATGAGTACAGATGCGTTTCGTTTTAAAAAACCTTTCTCACCCGATGCGGATGTTATTGAGGCGCTAGAAGCTTGGCAAACGCTTGATTTGTCTTCTGAAACTGATTTGGCGCCAGGCTTAACGAATGCACTAAATTTACGTCGACCCTCCAGTCATGTTGCCGAGACACCAGAAGAAGAAGCGGTGGACACCTTAAAACCGCTGACTGCTGAAGACATGGAGCAGATCCGCCAAGCGGCTTATGAAGAAGGCTTTGCCGAGGGTAAAGAAGAAGGTTTTGGCAAAGGTTATCATGAAGGGCGCGAGCAAGGATTACAAGATGGCCTTGCTCAAGGTGCGGCTGAAGGTAAAAAGCAAGGTTTTGCTGAAGCTCAAGCAGAGATTGACGCTAAACTGGCTCAGCTAGGCCAACTGTTAGATCAATTACAGCAACCCTTGGCTGGTTTAAATAAACAGGTAGAGCAAGCGTTAACCTCATTGGCCGTCGCTATGGCAAAAGCAGTGATCAGCGTCGAAGTGAAAACCAATCCCACTATAATTCTGCACGCATTGCAAGAGGCGACAGCCGCCTTACCCCTTAATACCGATAACATGGTGATTAAACTTCATCCAGACGATCTGGCCGTTGTGTTTGAACATTACTCTGAGGCTGAGCTACAACAACGGCACTGGCAGTTACGAGCCGAACCCTTAGTCGAACGTGGTGGCTGTCTCGTCGAATCTGAAAAATCCAGTGTTGACAGAAGCTTGACGCAGCGTTTGCAAAATAGTTTGGAACACTTCCTGCATCATTCTAACGCAGAATAACCTTTTGGCGCGCTTTCGCGACGGCTTGAGGTTCAACATTAGGCCAATAAGGGTAATTTATCAGTGGATAGTGCTGCGTTATTAGATCTTGTGCAACAGCAACATCAGCATATTCATACCAGCCGCCCCGCGGTATCTGGTCGTTTGGTGCGTGTGGTTGGTTTAACCTTGGAAGCGACGGGCTGTCGCGCAGCCATTGGACAAAGCTGTTTGGTTGATAGTGCGCGTGGTCAAATCATGGCTGAAGTCGTCGGTTTTGCGCAAGATAAAGTTTTTTTAATGCCGCAGGATGATATTGATGGCGTTGTACCTGGGGCTAGGGTGACACCTTTGCTGCAATATAAAGGTGTGCCATTAAGTATGGAATTATTGGGACGAGTTATTGATGGCATCGGTAAGCCTTTAGATGGTAAAGGACCAATAGGGGCAACCCAGTTTGCCAGTGGCAAGGGTAAACCTATCAATCCATTACAGCGACGTCCTATTAAACAGCCACTAGATGTCGGGATCCGTGCCATTAATGCGATTTTAACGGTAGGCAAAGGTCAGCGCATGGGGCTGTTCGCTGGCTCAGGCGTGGGTAAAAGCGTATTACTAGGCATGATGACGCGAGGCACAGCGGCTGATGTGATTGTGGTTGGTTTGGTCGGTGAGCGTGGCCGTGAAGTGAAAGAATTTATCGATGAAATTTTGGGTGATGAGGGTAAAGCACGTTCAGTGGTGATTGCTGCACCGGCCGATGTGTCGCCGCTAATGCGTTTGAAAGGCTGCGAGACAGCGGTGCAAGTTGCAGAGTATTTCCGTGATCAGGGGCTAGATGTGTTACTGCTGATTGATTCTATAACACGTTATGCCCAAGCGCAGCGCGAAATCGCGCTGGCAGTCGGCGAACCTCCGGCAACCAAAGGCTACCCGCCCTCGGTATTTGCTAAGTTACCTGCACTCGTCGAACGCGCGGGCAATGGCAGTGATAGTCAGGGTTCCATAACGGCGTTTTATACAGTGTTATCAGAAGGGGATGATTTGCAAGATCCCATTGCTGATGCATCGCGCGCAATTTTAGATGGCCATATCGTCCTCTCACGCGCCTTAGCTGATGCTGGGCATTTTCCCGCCATCGATATTGAAAAGTCGATTAGTCGCGTTATGCCGGCGGTGACCTCTGACCAGCATCAATTGATGGCGCGCAGTATTAAGCAGCTCTATGCCAGTTATCAGCAAAGTAAAGATTTAATTGCGATTGGTGCTTATGTGCGTGGCAGTGATCCGCAGTTAGATCTTGCAATCAATATGATGCCGCGTATTAACCAATTCTTACAGCAAGGAATGAAAGACATTGTGCCTTACGAGACGAGTTTGACACTGCTAAGTCAGTTAGCCCCTCAGCAGCGAGCTAATCCATGATTACGGGACGGTTAAGCTTACTGATTAAGGTACAGAAAGAGCGCGAAGAAAGCTTACAAGCTCAATTTATTAAAGCCCAGCAGGCTTTTTTGCAAGCCGAAGCCAAATACCAAGGGTTGGCGAATTACCGTACCGAGTATATTCAACAAAGTTTAGAACAGGGCAGTTCTGGCTTGGGGGGAAGGCAGTTTAATCAATATGTCAATTTTATAAGTAAACTGGATCAGGCATTAACCCAGCAGGGACGGGTGGTGCAACAAAGCCGAAATGTGGCAGAGCAGCGCCGTCAGAGCTGGTTAAAAATGCAAACTAAACGTAAGGCTCTCGAAAAACTGGTTGAACAAGCATTACTGAAAGCACAAATCAGCGAGGATAAACAGCAGCAAAAGTTAGCTGATGAATACGCATTACAACGTTTTTATCAGCAGCTACAGCTGGCTGAACAGGAAAGCAACTTCTAACTTTGCCTATAGCAACAGATTTTTACTTAAAAAGTGGCGCAATATTTGAATGGTAGCGTGAAGTTAAGATTAACTCAGGTGTAAGGCGGAATAAAAATGACGCAAGGCTTACAGTTTTCATCATTGTTTAGTGGCTTAGATTTACCTCTAGCGGCTGAGAGCGCTGGCTTGGTAGCTGATTCGCCATCGCAAACAGAAGGTACACAGGCTGCAGCTTTTAGCCAGTTTCTAGCCGATGAGCAACAGAATTCGCTTGGCAATAAAGGGCAAACTATTGCCGCTTCTGGGGTTAACTTACAGCAAAATACCAATGAGAGCGCTACCGACGTCGCAGATTTGTCAAAGTCGCGTACATCGGAAGACGCATCGGCTGAAACCGTTAAGCCGCTGGAGAGTGAGTCGTTAGACGAGTTGCCTACAGCAACAGAGGCGTTGGCTGATCAATGGCTTGGTTTAATTCGTCAATCGGGTGATGCAACCTTGTTATTACGCCAAAAAGCGGAGTTCAACACCTTCATAGCTGCAGATTTTGGTAGAGGTGCTTCCACCACAGAAACGTCCGATGCTGCAGCCCTCTTATTACTTGATACTGAATCTACTGAGTTGTTGCCAACTGATCTTGAAAATAGCACTGCATCTTATCAGAAACTAGAAACTCGCTTACCATTAAACCAAGCAGTACAGGATGCAGATGAGATTGCTGCTCTTTCGCGTCTTGCCGTAGCCTCGAATCTGGGGTCTATCAGCCAAGAATCCGCTGCGCAAGAACGATTTAATCTAGTGAAAGCAAGTGAGCAAGCGTCAGCCTTAATGCAAGCGGAGCAGACCACCGACGCATTACTGCAGGAGCAAAATGGGAGTGAACAATCCGCTAAACTTGGTAGTGGCAAGGTGAATCCGGCGGATTTAGCGAACCTGAGTGCTCAAAATTTACAGAGTGAGCTGCCAGCGGAAGCCTCTGACTTAATTGAAGATAAGGGCTTAACGCCAAGTGAGACAGCCGCTAAATCTGCTGCTTTCGCATCAACTCAGCAAGATATTAAAGTCTCCGCTACGCTTAATGGAATTCAGCAGGGTACAATATCAATTATACCGCAAGATAACAAAGCCAGCGTTATACTTAAAGAGTTTCAGACAAAAGCGTTAGCAATAACACAACAAGATCACAAAGCTTCCGCTACGCTTAATGACGTTAAGGTTGGCGAGTACAAAATAGCTACGACAGCCACTGTGACAGATTTCCAGCTAGCTGATAACTCATTACTTGCTAAGACGGTATTAACAACGGAGTCACTAGAACTCACCGATCCCTCTGCAGAGTTGGTTAACGCGAATAAGAGCAGCGAATTTAAATTAGCAAATCTACCTGAGCAAGCTAACAGTGAACTCAATCGTCAAATTCGCATGACGCAGCAGACTGAGCAAGTTATGAGTGTAAATCCACAGCAATTAACTGCCGTAGCGGAATCCACGCCACTTGTCATGAACAATGCTATGCCAAACAGTCAATCCAAAACAGCTTTACCTGGTTCGGAGTTCGTGCTGAATGATAGTGATAAGCTGCGTATGTTAACTGTTGGTGATGATACTATGGCGCAAGATTCATCATCTGATCAGCAAAGCCAGCAGCGGCAGGATAGCCGTCAGTATCACTTTCATCGCTTAGACGTCTCACTACAACAGAGTAACAGCGCAACCATTCAACAAAGCGGCTCGCCAAACAGTGTGGTAAACCGGATGGCTGCGCAGGAAAATACTCTTGAAGTCACCCAGGCCTTGGTGCGGAATGAGCAATTTTCTAGTGTTATAGAACAACAAAATCGCCAGCAAAGTGCGACAGTTGCGCCACCAAGCTTAGCTGCGCAATTAAAGCAACTAAACTTACAACAACAGGATGCCGCTGGTCAATTACGTGAGCGAGTTCAATTGATGGTTCGGCAAAATATTCAGGTGGCTGAAATACGCTTAGATCCGGCAGAGCTGGGGTTGATGCAAATAAAAATAAATCTGCAACAAGAACAGGCGTCTGTGCAGTTTATTGTGCAGCAACAACATGCTAAAGAATTGCTAGAACAACAAATGCCTAGGCTTCGTGAACTTTTACAACAACAGGGAATGCAGTTAGGTGAGGGACAGGTGCAGCAACAGAACAGAGATGAAAGGCAAGCCGCGGGCCAGCAGTCCGGTAATGGTCAACAGCAGCAAGGCAGCTTGGCTGAGCTCGACGATAATCCACAAGCCATCTCTATGCAGATCAAACAAAGTGAACGATTGGTGGATTATTATGCTTAATCATGTGTTCATGCCAAGAAGCTGCTGCTTTTGATTTACAAATTCATTGGTAGATGAGCATAATGGTATAATATTAGTCAGTTTTTTGACAGCTTGGGGTACGCTAATTCATGGCAGATAATGATTTAGAAATTGTTGATAAAGGGGCTTCGAAAAAGAAGCTAATACTTGCTGCTGTTGGTCTGGTAGTATTACTGGGAGTAGCCGCAGCCGCTTATTTCTTTTTTATGGGAGGCGATGAACCTGCTGCCACGCAAGCTGAGACAGCTGATGCAGGGGCTGCAACAGGCACTCCTAGTTCGCCTAGTGTTCAGGGCACCGCTATCTATGTGCAATTGCCCAGACCTTTTGTATTTAATGTCGCAGGGGCTTCGCGCGATCGAATGGTGCAAATTCGTGTACAACTTATGGTGCGTGGTGATGCCAACCAAGCATTAGCGTTAAGGCATATTCCGTTAATTGAAGGAACCTTATTGTCTGTTTTTAGTGCAGCTAATGCGGACGAGCTCATTTCAGCTACCGGTAAAGACGAATTAAAAAACAAGGCGTTAATTGATCTACAAACAGCCATGTTAGATGTAGTGGGATCTGTGGTAATAGCTGAAGTGCTGTTTACCGGTTTTGTGATGCAATAAGAGTGAGCAACCGTGTCTGATTTACTATCGCAAGATGAAATTGATGCGCTGTTACATGGCGTCGATGAGGTCGAAGAAGACGATGCTGAATCTTCTGGTGCTGGCCAAAATGGTCAGACGATGCAGTTTGATTTTTCGTCACAGGATCGAATTGTTCGTGGCCGCATGCCCACTCTGGAAATGGTTAACGAGCGTTTCGCTCGCCATATGCGTATTAGCCTCTTCAATATGATGCGCCGCACAGCAGAAGTGTCGATCAATGGCGTACAAATGATTAAATTTGGTGAGTATGTTCACACGCTATTTGTCCCCACGAGTTTAAATATGGTGCGCTTCCGGCCACTAAAAGGCACGGGATTGATTACCATGGAAGCACGTTTGGTGTTTATTTTGGTTGATAACTTCTTTGGTGGGGATGGTCGCTATCATGCCAAAATTGAAGGCCGGGAATTTACGCCAACGGAGCGGCGTATTATTCAAATGCTATTAAAGTTAATTTTCGAGGATTATAAAGAAGCCTGGGCACCGGTCATGGATGTGTCCTTTGAGTATCTAGACTCAGAAGTTAACCCTGCCATGGCAAATATTGTTAGCCCGACCGAAGTAGTGGTGATTAGCTCCTTCCATATTGAATTGGATGGTGGCGGGGGAGATTTTCACGTAGCTTTACCTTACTCAATGCTAGAACCGATCCGGGAATTACTGGATGCCGGTGTGCAGAGTGATAAAGAAGACACCGACTTACGCTGGTCAAAAGCCTTGCGTGATGAAATTATGGATGTAAAGGTTGGGCTGACCACCAAAATGCTGGACGTCGACTTAACCTTGCGTGACATTATGGAATTAAAAGCCGGTGATATTATTCCGGTAGAAATACCTGGGCATATTACCGTGTTAATTGAAGATCTTCCTACGTTTCGTGCCAAAATGGGCCGCACACGTGACAATGTGGCTTTAAAGATTATTGAGAAAATTAAGCGACCTGAGTCCGTTAAATCAGAAATGCAAGTGTTCACTAAAGGCGGGCGGCGTTTGGATAATGACGCTGATATTTCTGAATTAGAGGCCGATTTGAATCTTAATGAGCGGGATATAAGGTAACTATTTATGGCAAATGATCAAGATACGATGGATGAATGGGCTGCGGCGATGGCTGAGGCAGAAACAGAAGTGCAACCAGTTGAACTGGAAGAGCTGCATGATGAGCAAGTTTCTGCCGTGGACAAGCGTAAACTGGATACCATTTTAGATATCCCTGTCACCATCTCTATGGAAGTTGGGCGTGCTAAAATTAGTATTCGCAACTTACTACAATTAAACCAAGGATCTGTGGTGGAGCTAGAAAGAATTGCCGGTGAGCCTTTAGATGTATTAGTCAATGGTACTCTGATTGCCCATGGCGAAGTCGTTGTTGTTAACGATAAATTTGGTATTCGTCTTACTGACGTGATTAGCCAGATTGAGCGAATCAAGAAACTTCGCTAATGTCTGCTATTAAGAGAACATCTTTAGTTGCTTTGTTGCTGTTGTTAAGTGCCTTCACACTGATGCCAACTGGATGGGCGAAGACATCGGAAAGTGAGGCTAATGTGGCTGAGCCGCAGGAGCAGCAAGTCGCTGCGACTGAGTTGGTGCAGAATCACACTCAAGCGACGCTGCCAACATTAACACGCGACAGTGTATTACATCCGGCTCCTGGTGCTAGCACCAATTCCGCAATGAGCTTAAGTAAAATCGTCATTTCTTTGGCGCTCGTTATTTTGCTTGTGCTGGGTTTAGGCTGGATGTTTAAGAAGTTATCGTTGCGGCTACCCGGTAATCGACAAATTAAAGTGATTTGCGCCCTTCCGCTTGGACAGCGCGAGCGTATCTTAGTTATTGAAATACAAGGAAAACAGCGTGTTGTTGGTGTTACTCCGCATAGCATCAATTTACTGTTTGAATTAGAAAATCCTCTCCCTGAAGAAAAGTTGGCATCAGATTTTCATACACAGTTGCAATCATTCCTGAAAAAGTAAGTTTTTCTATGTTGCGACTCTTGTGTGTGCTGGTGCTAATGCTGTTTAGCAGCGACATTTTTGCCGATAACAATATGTTGTCGGCAGTAACAGTAACAACCAATGCTGATGGTTCACAGTCGTATAGTGTAACCCTGCAAGTGTTAGCCATCATGACGGCGCTGAGTTTTCTGCCAGCGATGGTGATTATGATGACCAGTTTTACCCGTATTATCGTGGTGCTGGCCATTTTGCGTCAGGCTATTGGGTTAATGCAAACGCCTTCTAACCAAGTATTAATTGGTATCACCCTGTTCCTTACCTTTTTTATTATGGCACCGGTATTTAAAACCATTAATGAGCAAGCCATCCAACCCTATATGGCTGAAACTCTTACCCCTGTTCAAGCCTTGGATGCTGCAATAGTGCCGTTAAAAGCCTTTATGTTGCATCAAACGCGGGTGAAAGATTTGGACACCTTTGCTCAGATCGCCGGTTTAGATGTCGCTGAACAACCGCAGGATTATCCCATGACGGTGATTATTCCCGCCTTTGTAACCAGTGAATTAAAAACGGCTTTCCAAATTGGTTTTATGTTATTTATTCCATTCTTAATCATCGATTTAGTTGTCGCCAGTGTTTTGATGGCCATGGGTATGATGATGCTCTCGCCTATGATTATTTCCCTCCCTTTTAAACTAATGATGTTTGTTCTGGTTGATGGTTGGGTGCTGGTAATGGGTACGCTGGCTACCAGTTATGGGGTAGGCACATGAGTCCAGAAACCTTTGTTGATGTGTTAAGAGACTCCCTATTTATTGTTATTCTGTTGGTGAGCGCCATTATTATACCTTCACTCTTTGTCGGCTTGATTGTTGCGGTGTTTCAGGCTGCAACCTCTATTAACGAGCAAACCTTAAGTTTTTTACCACGTTTAATTGTGACCTTGCTTGCCTTAATGTTTGGCGGGCATTGGTTAGTGCGTGTCATTATTGAATACACCACAGAGCTGTATCTCAGTATTCCTCAGATTGTAGGCTAGGGAACAGTATGGAAATTTTGATGTCGACATTGATGCAGGCTATAGCAGATTTATTGCTGCCGTTATGTCGAGTATCAGGTATGTTAATGATTATGGCGGGCTTGGGGGTGCGCAACATTCCCACACGGATTAAAACCGCTTTAATCGTGCTGATTTCCGTTGTGATGATGCCAATGTTGCCCAAAACCGTTTATCCCGAGTTGATCTCGATAGCGATGGTGCTGGAAGTGATGTTGCAGTTAACCATAGGTTTTGCCTTAGGCTTTATTTCCTTAATGTTTATCAATACTTTTGTGTTAGCTGGACAGTTACTGGCGACACAAACCGGTTTGGCTTTCGCGTCGATGGCCGATCCTGCCAGTGGTTTATCTGTTCCGGCAATTGGTCAGTTCTATTTGATTTTAGCAACGCTACTTTTTTTTGTGTTCAATGGTCATTTGATCATGATTCAAATGTTGGTATTCAGCTTTGAAACCTTACCAATCAATGGACAATGGTGGGATGTCAGCAGTTATTGGACCATTGTGGAGTTTGGCGGTTGGATGTTTGCTACGGCGCTGGCCATAGCGCTGGCGCCTATTGTTGCAATGCTAGTGGTTAATTTATCTTTTGGCATTATGACGCGTGCGGCACCTCAACTAAATATTTTCTCGATTGGTTTTCCTGTAACCATGTTGGCAGGTTTATTGATTCTTTGGTTAACCATGGATACCTTTTTATTCCATTACGATAAGCAATGGCAGCATGTAATTGATTACAGCTGCCGGCTGATTGGCTGTTAGGAGGCTGAGGTGGCAGAAGAAACCGGCGGCGAAAAAACCGAACAGCCCACCCCCAAGAAGCTGCAAGACGCAGCTAAAAAAGGGCAGGTGGCGCGATCCAAAGAATTTGGTACAGCCTTTGTATTGATTGGCAGTGCTACCGCGATGTTAGTGTATGGCAAGATGTTAGCAGTCGCGGTATTGAACATAGGTCAGCGGATGATGAGTTTGGATCAAAAGGATATTTTTGAACCAAACTCCATGTTTACGGCTTGGGGGGATGCCGGTTGGGAGTTGGCTAAACCGCTAAGTGGCATTTTTTTTATTATTTTACTTACAGCATTTATCGGCAATATTTTACTTGGCGGATACAATTTTAGCTGGGAGGCTGCAGCGCCTAAAGCGAGCAAAATGAGTCTGCTACAAGGCTTTAAACGCATGTTCGGGCTGCAGGCTTTGGTCGAATTGGGTAAGGGCATTTTAAAAGTCTTAGTTGTAGTGGCTGTAGCCTATTTGCTACTTGATGTGTTCTTTATGGATATCATGTCTCTATCCTTAATGAGTGAGCCAAATAATATTGAATCATCGATGTATTTTTTAGGTTGGCTGTTTTTAGGTCTGTGCTCTAGCACCGTCATTATTGCCATCGTCGATGCCCCTTATCAAAAGTGGAATCATATCAAACAATTAAAAATGTCGATGCAGGAAATCAAAGACGAATTTAAAAACTCTGAGGGTAGTCCAGAGACCAAAGGGCGTATTCGTCGCACACAGATGCAAATGTCGATGAAGCGCATGATGCAACAAGTTCCCACCGCCGATGTCATTGTGACTAACCCGACACACTATGCGGTGGCACTAAAGTATGATCAAGGCAAATTTCGAGCGCCGGCTGTGGTGGCTAAGGGCGTAGATGAAGTGGCTATGCATATTCGTAAAATAGCCAATGAACATAAAATCCCCGTGATCGAGTCGCCTGCGTTGGCTCGCTCTATTTACTATACCACCAAGTTGGATCATCCCATTCCGGAACAATTGTTTGCTGCCGTAGCGCAAGTGTTGGCTTATGTTTATCAACTTAAAATGTACCGCAAAGGTAAAGGGAGTCGGCCGAAAACGCTGGCAAAAGAACTGCCGATACCAGAAGATTTCCGCCACTAATCACCACTCAATACAACGCAACCAGCTTGCCTAGGAGTCCTTACTGTGCGGATAAGCGGAGAATAATGCGAAAAACTTCAGGTCTGGAATGTTTTTTGCTTAATCTCCGTTAGTCCGTCAACAGATTGTCAGGTCTTACATGCAGTTACCTCAGTTCTTAAGCAAATTTGACAAATCCCACCTACAGCATTTAAAGGGAATTGGTACGCCAATATTAATAGTGGCGGCACTGGCCATGATTGTCCTGCCATTACCGCCTTTGATGTTAGACGTGTTGTTTTCGTTTAATATTGCTTTGGCGCTGGTGGTGCTACTGGTCACCGTTTATACCAAGCGTCCGCTAGACTTTGGCATCTTCCCTAGTGTGTTATTGGTCGCAACTATTTTAAGATTAGCGCTCAACGTAGCCAGTACCCGGGTCGTATTACTTGAGGGGCATAACGGTGGTGACGCCGCAGGCAAAGTCATAGAGGCGTTTGGCTCTGTGGTTATCGGTGGTAACTATGCGGTGGGTATCGTTGTTTTCCTTATTTTGATTATTATCAATTTCGTTGTTGTTACAAAAGGCGCCGGTCGAATCGCGGAAGTCTCAGCCCGTTTTACCTTAGATGCGATGCCAGGTAAGCAAATGGCCATCGATGCAGATATGAATGCGGGTTTAATTACGCAGGAAGAAGCCAGAACAAGACGTGAAGAGGTCACCAGTGAAGCTGATTTCTATGGCTCTATGGACGGTGCGAGCAAGTTTGTAAAAGGGGATGCCATTGCAGGGATAGTCATTCTGGTAATTAACCTTATCGGTGGACTTTTTATTGGCATGATCCAACATGATCTCAGCTTTGGCGAGGCAATGGAGATTTATACCTTATTAACCATCGGAGATGGTTTGGTTGCGCAAGTACCTGGCTTGCTGCTGTCAATTGGCACAGCAATTATTGTGACCCGTCAAAACAAAGAAGGCGATCTGGGTAATCAAATGACCAGTCAGCTTGGTGACAATACCCAAGTGCTGTTTGTCGCTGCCGGTGTGATGACCCTGATGGGGATTGTTCCAGGCATGCCACACTTTGCTTTTTTAACGCTAGCCGCCATTTTAGGTGGTGTTGCTTTCTATGTAAGAAAATTGGCTACTAGCAAGGCAGCGCAATTGATGCCAAAAGCTTCGGCAACGGGAGGCGAGCAGAGATCCGAGATGCAAACCGTTAAAGAAATTGGTTGGGACGATGTGCAAGGTGTTGACACTATTGGTCTTGAGGTGGGCTATCGGTTAATTCCACTGGTAGACAAAGCGCAAGGTGGTGAATTATTAAACCGCATTAAAGGGGTGCGTAAAAAACTCTCGCAAGAGTTGGGCTTTTTAATTCCCCCTGTGCATATCCGTGACAATCTAGATTTGGAGCCGAACAGCTATCGGGTTGCGCTGATGGGCGTTACTAATGGTGAGGGTGAGCTTAGGCACGATAATGAGCTGGCAATTAATCCTGGGCAGGTTTTTGGCACAGTGAAAGGTATTGCCACCAAAGATCCTGCTTTTGGTCTGGATGCTGTATGGATTAGTAAAGATCAACGTGAGCATGCACAAACCTTAGGTTACACCGTGGTGGATGCGGCAACCGTGGTGGCTACGCACTTAAGCCAAATTTTAACGAATAATGCGGCCAGTTTGTTAGGGCATGAAGAAGTGCAGAATCTCCTCGATATGCTTGCAAAACATTCGCCGAAACTTGTTGAAGGCTTAGTGCCTGATACTTTACCGCTAACTACCGTGGTAAAAGTGCTACAAAATCTGCTGCATGAAGGCGTTCCTATTCGTGATATGCGAACCATAGTGCAAACCTTAGTTGAGTACGGCGCCAAAAGTCAGGATGTCGATGTGCTTACGGCGGCTTGTCGCATTGCCTTGCGTCGCTTAATTGTACAGGAGGTCGTTGGCAGTAAATTAGAAATTCCAGTGATTACCTTTGCGCCTGAGTTAGAACAAATGTTGCATCAATCCATGCAGGCTGCTGGGAATGATGGCGCAGGTATTGAACCAGGCTTAGCAGATCGTATCCAGCAATCGTTACAAGAAGCACACCAAAACCAAGAACTCAGTGGCGAAAGTGCCATTATGTTAACGTCAGGAATTTTACGCACAGTTATGGCACGATTTGTGAAATACACTATTCCAGGATTGCGAGTCTTGTCTTATCAGGAAATTCCTGACGATAAACAAATTCGCATAGTTAGTGTCATCGGCCAGTCGAACTAGGAGTAACTCATGAAAATCAAACGCTTTGTTGCCAAAGATATGCGTAGTGCTTTGGCAGATGTGAAAGAGTTTCTCGGGGCAGATGCGATTATCCTATCGAATAAAAAAGTCCCTGAAGGTGTCGAAATTGTTGCTGCTATAGATGCAGAGCCGGCAGCGGCTAAACCGCGCCAGAGCACGCAAACTGCCGACTCGATGGCAGCTGCGACTGAAACAAAACGCGCTGAGCCAAAACTTAATATTCGGATTGATGATACTGCTGATAGCGAGCCCGCTGATTCGTTACGTGCGTTACTCGCCAGACAAATGATTAAACAGCAGAGCAGAGACATGGCGTCTTCCCCCACAGCCAAATCTAAATTAACTGAGCCGAAAGTAAATAAGGCCGCGCAATTTGAACGTCAAAATTCCGTCGCACAAGCAGATAATAGTTTTTCAAATAACAATGCAGGATTGTCAAATCAGTTTCAAGAATTGAATAAAACCCAGCAAGCGCAAGCCGAACTACTACAAAAGCAATTTGCGCAAATGCAAAGTGAAATGCTCTCAATGCGTCAGTTGTTGCAACACCAAGTGTCTGGTCTTATGTGGCAAGATCTGGCACGTAAAGAGCCCGTGCGAGCATTAGTCATTGAAAATTTAACGCAATTAGGTTTATCGGAACAAATAGCAGATCAGTTAGCCTGCTTTATGCCAGATGAATTAAATGCCACTGAAGCATGGGATACCGCACTGGAACTGCTTAGTGGGCAGTTAACCACAACCAACGATGATATTTTGCGCCGCGGTGGCATTATTGCGTTGGTGGGCCCCACAGGCGTAGGGAAAACCACTACCGTTGCCAAATTAGCGGCCGGTTTTGCGAAACGGCATGGTGTTGATCAGGTCGCACTTATTACTACTGACTGTTTTCGCATCGGCGCTTTTGAACAATTAGCCACCTTCGGCCGCATTATCGGTTGTCCGGTTAAACAAGCCAAAGACAGTGAAGAGTTGTCAATATTGTTGAATCAGTTACAACAGCGTAAACTTATTTTGATTGATACGGCGGGTATGAGTCAGCGCGATCTGAGATTAGCTGAAAAACTGGCGTCTTTGGTGCATAATTCTCGTGTTAAAATAAAAAGTTATCTGGTATTGTCTGCTACAGCTCAAGCGAAAGTTATGCAAGAAAGTGTGCAGCAGTTTAAACGAATCGGTTTATCAGGCTGTATTTTTACGAAACTAGATGAATGCTTAAGTTTAGGTGAAGTCATCAATGTGGCTATACAGAATGCTTTACCTATTAGTTATTTGACTAATGGTCAGCGTGTGCCAGAAGATATTTGTATTGCTGATGCGGTCACCATAGTAAAAGATGCAGAGCAATTGCGTCAGCAGCATTGTGGGACTTCACATGAATGGTACCAAGATGACGCTAGCCAGATAGAAGCACGATATGCGTAATGAAGTGATAGCAGATGATCAAGCCAGTGGTCTTAGACTCATGAAAAAACAAATGGTAAAGGTAATTTCAGTAACAGGTGGTAAAGGTGGCGTAGGTAAAACCAACGTTACCTTAAACCTGGCAATGGCCTTGGCACAATTAGGTAAAAAAGTTCTGGTGTTGGACGCTGACTTAGGTTTAGCGAATTGTGATGTGATGTTAGGGCTGCGGGTAGAAAAAAACTTATCTCATTTACTTGCAGGAACAGCTACACTGGATGATATTCTGGTTGAAGGGCCTTTTGGGATTAAAATTGCACCTGCAACATCAGGCAGCCAGAATATGACTGAGCTATCTCAAGTTGAGCATGCTAGTCTTATTAGAGCCTTTAGCGAGTTGCAAACACCTATTGATGTGCTGTTGGTCGATACCGCGGCGGGCATTTCAGATATGGTGTTAAGTTTTTCTAGAGCTTCACAGGATGTGCTGGTGGTGGTTTGTGATGAACCGTCATCCATTACCGATGCGTATGCACTGATGAAAATTCTGAGCCGAGATCATGGCGTGGATAAATTTAAAATCGTTGCGAACATGGTGCGTAATCTCAAGGAAGGTCATGAATTATTTGCTAAGCTGACTCGAGTAACGGATAGGTTTCTGGATGTGAGTTTAGAGCTGGTGGCAACAGTGCCACATGATGAAAATGTTCGAAAAGCTGCACGTAAACAAAAAGCTTTTATAGAGGCTTTTCCAAAAACACCTGCTAGTATGGCGATTAAAGCTCTGGCATTGAAAGCGGCCAAATGGCCATTGCCCAATAGTGCCTCTGGACACTTGGAGTTTTTTTTAGAACAGTTAGTGCAGCCGCAGTCTGACTAAGGGGGACCTGTGAACAGTAAGGTGGCCGCTTATGGTGGTATAGACCACATGCAACAATTAGTGGAGCGGCATGCTTCACTGGTCAAACGTATTGCTTATCACTTGCTGGCTCGCCTCCCTGCTAGCGTGCAGGTGGATGACTTAATTCAATCTGGTATGATTGGTCTGATTGAAGCCGCAAAAAATTTTGATGGCACCAAAGGTGCGAGCTTTGAAACCTTCGCGGGTATACGTATTCGTGGTTCTATGCTGGACGAAATTCGCCGTGGTGATTGGACGCCGCGATCTGTGCATCGAAACGCCAGACTGATCGCGGACACTATTGCTGAACTTGAAGCCGCGTTAGGCAGAGACGTCAAAGATCATGAAGTTGCAGAAAAACTTGCTATATCTTTAGATGAATATCATCATATGCTTAGTGATGTGAGTTCTGGTCGTATCATAGGTATAGAAGATTTAGGAATTTCTGAAGATGTCTTAGTTACATCTGATGACATTGACGCAGACCAACTGTACCATGAACAAGCAAACAACGCTTTTAGTGAAGCTTTAGCAAAAAATATCAGTAGTTTGCCAGAGCGTGAGGCATTAGTTCTCTCACTTTATTATAATGATGAGCTAAACTTAAAAGAGATCGGTGCTGTACTGGATGTCAGTGAGTCACGGATCAGTCAGATTCATAGTCAGGCATTGGTGCGTTTAAAAGCCCGAATGCAGGCTTGGTTGTAATGCATCCTTAATTAATAGCGGGATGACTTTCTCTTCGGAGGGGACTTTGGATAAAAATATGAAGATTCTCGTAGTCGATGATTTTTCGACAATGAGACGTATCATTAAGAACCTATTGCGTGATCTGGGTTTTACGAATATTTCAGAAGCCGATGACGGAAGCACGGCATTGCCAATGTTACAAAGTGGAGACTTTGATTTCGTGGTTACAGACTGGAACATGCCTGGCATGCAAGGGATTGACTTGCTGCGGGCGATTCGGGCTGATGCCAAGTTAAAGCATATACCTGTCTTAATGGTGACTGCTGAAGCGAAGAAAGAACAGATCATTGCAGCGGCTCAAGCGGGTGTTAATGGTTATATAGTCAAACCTTTCACTGCGGCAACGTTACAGGAAAAGCTAGCGAAAGTATTTGAGCGGATCGGTTAGGCCGAATCTTTCAAGGAGTAAAGCCATGCCTGAGACTACGGTCCCACTTATAACGCTTGAGCAAGCCAAAGAACTAGTCCAGCTATTGGAAATGGGGGAGCAAGATATCGCAAACCAGTTGGTACAACAACTGGGTTTGCCAGGCTCTTCAGAGCTCTTTGCTGAGGTTGGTAAATTAACTCGTCAGCTGCATGACTCTCTTAAAAATTTTCAGATTGACCCATCCCTAAATAATATTCTTGAAGAAGATATTCCAGATGCGAAAAAGCGCCTGAATCATGTTATCGATATGACAGAGCAAGCCGCTAACCGCACCATGGATGCTGTAGAATCTTGCTTGCCGATCGCTGATCAGATAAGTTCCCAACTTACTCAACTGATGCCACAGTGGCAAAAACTCATGCATCGGGATCTGAAACTGGGTGAGTTTAAAAGCTTGTGTCATGGTATTGACCATTTTTTGCAACAAACAGTGACCGAATCAACTCGCTTAAATAATTTACTCACTGATGTGTTGATGGCGCAAGATTTTCAGGATCTAACAGGGCAAATTCTTCGACGTGTGATAGAGCTGGTGCGGGAAGTTGAGGAAAGCCTAATTGGTTTACTGACAGCTTTTGGTAACGCTAATCCCAAAATACTTGAGCAAAAGTCGACAAAAAGCAAACCTAAAACAGCGGTTGCCGCTGAAGGGCCTATTATTGATGCTGCTGAGCGGAACGATGTTGTTTCCGGTCAGGATGACGTTGATGATCTCCTGTCGAGCTTGGGTTTTTAACAGAGGTGTCTGCAGATGAGTTTTGATATGGACGAAGATATTCTTCAGGATTTTCTGGTAGAAGCCGGCGAAATTCTGGAGTTGTTGCAAGAGCAGCTCGTTGAGTTAGAAAATAACCCTCAAGACGCCGCTTTGCTAAATGCCATTTTCCGAGGTTTCCATACAGTTAAAGGTGGTGCGGGTTTTTTATCGCTGACAGAGCTGGTTGATGCTTGTCATGGCGCAGAAAACGTGTTTGACATTTTGCGGACCGGAAAACGCAGTATCACGCCGGAGCTGATGGATACAATCTTGCAGGCGCTTGATGCTGTTAATGGCATGTTTGCTGAAGTAAATGCTAAGCAACCGCTAACTCCGGCAGCACCTGAGCTTTTAGCTGCATTGCATCATTACAGTGAACCTGAAGCTGAAGGCGAGGTTGCGCCAGTTGTGGCACAGCAACCAGAACCAATAAAGGTTGTCGAACCCACGCCACCCCCAGCGGCTGTCACACCTGCCAACCTTGATAACCAAGATATTGATACTATCACTGAAGATGAGTTCGAGCAGATGCTCGATGAACTGCATGGTAGTAAAGGTTCCGGGCAATCAACAGTGCCTCCCGTGGCAGCAGTCAGCCAGCCAGTAGCAGGGGATGATATTACCGATG
>CAZNXI010000003.1:9024-23884 GCA_964577005.1 uncultured Rheinheimera sp. | reverse complement strand
CGAGCCCAAGGTGTTGATTTCGGAGCGCGTTATGAACTGCTTGATTGCGCCGCGTGCGGTGCCATGGGAAAACAAGAATTAGTTGATGAATTTGAAGCATTACTTGATCAACTGCACGGTAAGGGCAGCTTTAAAGCAGAACCCGTAGCTGAACCACCAGCAACAAAGAGTGTTGCGGCCCCAGCAGCTACAAATACGAGTGGCGATGATATATCGGATGACGAGTTTGAAGCTTTACTTGATGAGTTGCATGGTAAAGGTAAAGCGCCTGTCGTGCCTGCTGCAGCGACTAGTGTTGCGGCTGCAGCGCCATCTTCTCCAGCACCTTCGGCACCTCCCACGCCTCCAACGCCAGCGAAAACCGCTGCGCCTGCAGTAGCCACCCCAGCTAAAGCAGCTGAGCCTGTAGCTGCGCCTGCTGCAGATAAAGCTGCTGCGGCTAACGCTGTTGCTGCCGAAACTACCGTTCGAGTTGACACTAAGCGGCTCGATCAAATTATGAACATGGTGGGTGAGCTGGTTCTAGTGCGAAACCGCTTAGTCAGTTTATCTGGTAGCGCGCAAAATGAAGAAATGAGCAAAGCTATTGCTAACTTGGATGTGGTTACTGCAGATATCCAAGGCGCGGTAATGAAAACTCGAATGCAACCGATTAAGAAGGTATTTGGTCGCTTCCCGCGGGTTGTTCGTGACTTAGCGAGATCCTTGAAAAAAGATATTGATTTAGTGCTTGAAGGTGAAGAAACCGATTTAGATAAGAATCTAGTAGAAGCCTTAGCGGATCCTTTGGTGCATTTGGTTCGAAACTCAGTCGATCATGGTATTGAAATGCCAGAGGTGCGTCATGCTGCTGGTAAGCCACGCACCGGTGTTGTCAAGTTAGCAGCAACGCAAGCTGGTGATCATATTCTTCTTACTATTCAGGATGATGGTGCTGGGATGGATCCTGAAAAGTTAAAAGCGTTGGCCATCAAGCGAGGTGTTATTGATACCGATGCGGCTACCCGAATGTCTGATACTGAGGCTTTTAACCTGATTTTTGCGCCGGGATTCTCAACCAAAGAGCAAATCTCAGACATCTCAGGGCGTGGTGTTGGGATGGATGTGGTTAAAACCAAAATCACTCAGTTAAACGGTACTGTACATATTCATTCCAAGTTGGGTGAAGGTACCTTATTAGAAATAAAAGTACCGCTCACGTTAGCTATCTTACCTACCTTGATGGTGATGGTCGGTAAGCAAACTTTCGCCCTACCTTTAGCGGGTGTGAATGAGATATTCCATCTTGATTTAGCCAAAACCAATATAGTAGACGGGCAATTAACTATTGTGGTGCGCAATAAAGCCATACCGTTATTCTACCTCGAGCATTGGTTAGTGAAAGGCTCAGATAGAAAACTGCGTCGAGAGCAAGGTCATGTTGTTATTGTGCAAATTGGCACTCAACAGGTTGGCTTCGTTGTTGATCAGCTAATTGGTCAAGAAGAGGTGGTTATTAAAGCTCTGGATGCCTTGTTACAGGGGACGCCAGGTATGGCTGGTGCAACCATTACTTCTGATGGTGGTATAGCTTTGATCTTAGATGTGCCTAATTTACTGAAGCATTACGCTAAAAAATCCAAAGTTAAATTTGAGCAGTTTAAAAAGCTGCATGCTTAAGTGAGAGTTACATGACCATTAGGGTTTTGATTGTTGATGATTCCAGTTTTTTTCGTCGCAGACTAACAGAGATACTTTCTGCTGATATTGACTTGGAAGTGATAGACACGGCTAATAATGGTCGCGAAGCAGTTGATAAAGCCCTGGCGTTAAAGCCTGATGTGATTACCATGGACATTGAAATGCCGGTTTTAGACGGCATTTCAGCTGTTCGTGAAATTATGCAAGCGCAACGTATACCGATTTTGATGTTCTCTTCATTAACTCATGAAGGCGCCAAAGCGACGCTAGATGCCTTAGATGCTGGCGCTGTAGATTTTCTTCCCAAGAAATTCGAGGATATCGCTAGAGATAAACAAGAAGCCGCTGAGGTATTAAGAGAACGTGTGAAAGCGGTGGCTAAGCGCCGTCCGTTGGGGCGAGCCACCTTTAATCATTCAGCTTTGGCACGCAGTACTTCCTTAACTCATAGGCCAAGTGAGAGCGCACGACTTCAAACTGAAGCGAGCAGACCGCTTACCGCGCGCAGTTTGTTGGATCGCCCAAAGTTATCTGATCGAGCTGCTGTAGCGGCTGGCCGCACACAAGCGGTAAGTAGTGGTAAAGAATATAAACTGGTTGCAATTGGTACTTCCACAGGTGGCCCAGTAGCGTTGCAGCGAATTTTAACGGTCTTACCCGCCAATTTCCCGTTACCCATTATTTTGGTGCAGCATATGCCTGCTGCTTTTACCGGAGCTTTCGCGCAGCGGCTAAATACCTTGGCAAAAATTGAAATTAAAGAAGCCGAAGATAATGACATACTGCGTCCGGGCGTAGCTTATCTTGCGCCGGGTGGTAAGCAGATGTTGATTGAAGGTAATGAAAGTCAAGCTAGATTGCGGATCAAGGAAGACGACTCGCCAAGAATTACCTTTAAACCTAGTGTTGATATTACCTTTGCCACTGCTGCCAAGGTATTCAGCGATAAGGTACTCGCTATAGTATTAACAGGCATGGGCGCGGATGGTCGTGAAGGTGCCAGGATGCTAAAGCAACAAGGCTCAACGATTTGGGCGCAAGACGAAGCAAGTTGTGTCGTGTATGGCATGCCTCAAGCGATTGCTGCTGCAGGCCTAATGGATGCAGAAGTGACCTTAGCGGATGTTGCGAGCCGGATACAAACGGAACTTAAGCATGGATAAGCTGGCGCTCAGCGGCTTTTTACTGGCGATATTGGCAATTTTAGGTGGTTTTATGCTGGAAGGGGGTACCTTGAGTACCCTTTTACATTTTCCGGCTTTTGTTATTGTGCTTGGTGGGACTATTGGTGCAGTGATGTTGCAAACACCCTTTCTACAGTTTCGGCAGGGTTTAGAGATGTTACCTTGGGTGTTTAAACAGCATCACTTTAATACACAAGTTACTACTGCCAGAATTGTAGAATGGGGCACGGCAGCCAGAGCAAATGGTTTTTTGTCGCTTGAGGCTGTTGCGTTAAATGAAGCAGATGCATTTTTACATCGAGGTTTAAATTTACTGGTAGATGGTGCTGAAGCCCAAGTTATCCAAGCAACCTTAGATGCTGAGTTAAGTCTTGAGCAAGAGCGTTTACTGAGGGGGGCACGTATTTATGATGCGATGGGTGGCTACAGTCCTACTATTGGCATCATAGGTGCTGTTTTAGGTCTTATTCAGGCACTGAGTTCCATCAGTGATCCGGATAAACTGGGGCTGGGAATTGCAACCGCCTTTGTGGCGACAATTTATGGTGTCGGTTTTGCGAATCTTATTTTTATTCCGGTGGGGAATAAATTAAAGAACCTCATAGAGCAACAAAGTTTATACCGAGAACTGATCATTGAAGGTTTGGTATCCATTGCCCAAGGTCAAAATCCGCGACTAATTGAACATAAACTGGCTGCCTACTGGCGAGGCTAACCTATGTATCGACAGCGGCGTTTCAAACAGCAAGCACAGCCGGAAGAACTAAATCGTTGGTTGGTTTCGTATGCCGACTATATGACCTTAATGTTTGCACTGTTTGTGGTGCTTTATGCCTTGTCGTTGTTAAAGCAAGACGAATTTACTGCTTTAACGGACTCCATCACTAAAGTGTTTGAGAAGGCACCGCGAGGTGAAGCGAATTTCGAGCATCTCAGTTTGATGCCAACGGCTGTGGATAGTCAATTAGCCAGTGCCAATGCTGCTGCAACATCGTTAATCGCCACAGAAACTGCGCTAACCAATACGGCCCCTTTATCAGACATCCGCCAGCAGTATCTCGGTACTCCACTGGCCGCTATTGAACAAAATTTGCGTACTGTACTCAGTGATCTAATTGATCAAGGGGTAACTAAGCTGATTGAAGATGACGACTGGCTAGTGATTGAATTAAATAGCGCGCTGTTATTTGCTTCAGGCAGTGCCACCGCCACCAGCTCTGCCAGAACAGTACTGCAAGAAATTAGTAAAATCATTAACCCGATCAATAATTTTTTAAGAGTTCGCGGCTATACTGATAATATTCCTATTCGTAATGAGCTATTTTCATCTAATTGGGAGTTATCTGTGGCACGCGCGACGTCTGTGTTGAGGGTTCTGGAGAGTTTAGGCACCGCCCCTCAGCGTATGGCAATTGAGGGTTTTGGGGAGTACTACCCAACAGCAGATAATGCTACGGCCAGTGGGCGTGCCGAAAATCGTAAAGTAGCAATTGCTATTTCGCGTTTCGGTTATCAGTCTGAAGCTCCTGTATTTACTGAGCAGAATGACGTATTAGAGCAACAACTACAACAAGTCACTCAGGCTGATGGTTCTATTCAGGTTGTGCCTTTACCGGGTGGTGGAATTCGTATTACAACGCGTCGAGACAACCCTGATGCGCTAACAGAACGACAGGATCCATAAAGTGGTAATTTGGACTATAGCAAATCAAAAAGGTGGTGTAGGCAAAACAACGACCACGGTAACCCTAGGTGGCTTGCTGGCAGAGCGAGGCTATCGTGTTTTATTAGTTGATACCGATCCCCATGCTTCACTTACCTATTACTTTGGTATTGATGCTGAAGAGCTTGAAGTGAGTGTCTATGATATTTTTGTTCGTGGTAAACAAATAACCCGCGAAGAAATTTTGCAGTCGCTTTGTCCAAGCAGTGCTGAACGCTTAGATATTTTGCCTGCTTCCATGTCGCTGGCGACCTTAGACCGTTCGATGGGTAATAAAGGCGGTATGGGACTCATTGTCAAAAAAGCGCTACAGTTAATCAAAAACGATTATGATTATGTATTAATCGACTGTCCGCCTGTGATGGGGGTGCTGATGGTAAATGCGCTTGCAGCCTGTGATCGGGTATTGATCCCCGTACAAACTGAATTTCTGGCGTTAAAAGGTTTGGAGCGTATGATTGCTACTATGGCATTGATGCGCAGTTCGCAGCAAAATCTGGCCTTTACCATTATTCCAACCATGTACGACAAGCGTACCAAAGCGTCATTGGAAGCTTACAAAGAATTGAAGTTAAAATATCAAGATAAGGTATGGTCAGCTGTGGTGCCAATTGACACCAAATTCCGTGATGCCTCGTTAGCGCAAACACCCCCTAATGCCTTTGCTGGCGCATCGCGCGGTGTGTTTGCTTACAATACGTTGTTGACCTATTTATTACAACTGGCGCCGGAGGCTTGATATGAGCCATTTAATTGCCAGCCAGAAAGTCATACAACATTACCTAAAAGCACTGTTAACAGAAGACGACAGTGAGGTAACCGCCAAAACGGTTCTTGCTGATGAGCAAAAAGCACAGCTTAATAAACTATTAGCGCAAGCAGTGCCGGTGGCTACTGCCACCAAAAGTGTTGCGCCTCCTGTCACAGTGGCAAAAACTGCCCCAGTTGCAATACCCGCAGAACCTTTGGCTAAATTAAAGCAATTGGCTGAACAAGCCCCTGTGCCTGATACAGCCAAGGCGGCGGTGATGTTACAGCGGGAAATTCCAGTCGCACAACGCTTAGCTGAACCGCAGCCGGTCATCAAAAAAGCTGAAAAAGCATATCGAAACAACAGGTTTCAGGCATTGTTTTTTAGTGTGGCCGGGCTTAAAGTAGCTGTGCCGTTAACAGAGTTAGGTGGTATTCATGAATTGTCTGAAATTAACTCTTTATTTGGTAAGCCGAATTGGTTTAAAGGCGTTATGCTGTACCGAGAGCAGAAATTCAATGTGGTTGATACTGCGCGTTGGGTAATGCCAGAAAAATATGACGAAATACTGGCGCAAGGGTTAAACTATCAATACCTTGTGATGCTAGGCAATAGTAATTGGGGTCTTTGTTGTGAGACGCTGATTGATACTATTACGTTAGAGCCGGAGCAAATTAAGTGGCGTGAGCAAGAAGGCAAGCGACCTTGGATGGCTGGATTAATCAAAGAACATATGTGTGTGTTAGTTGACGTAGATGAGCTTATAAACCTGTTAAGTCGAGGCTTAGACATCAACGCCTGAACAGGCAGACCTATAGGAGCTGTAAATGAATACTAAAATTTCCCAATCGGCAGATAAGAACCAAGCCGCTGATCAGGTACTACAATGGGTTACTTTCCGTTTACAGGAGGAAACCTATGGTATTAATGTAATGCAAGTGCAAGAAGTGCTGCGTTATTCAGAAATTGCCCCCGTTCCTGGCTCACCCGATTATGTGCTTGGTATCATTAACTTGCGCGGTAATGTAGTAACCGTTATTGATACCAGATCACGTTTCGGCTTGCCTCCTGCTGAAGTGACTGACAATACCCGAGTGGTCATTATCGAAGCAGAAAAGCAAGTTATCGGCATTTTGGTCGATAGTGTTGCGGAGGTGGTATACCTCAAGCAATCAGAAGTTGATGTTGCGCCGAATGTTGGGACTGATGAAAGCGCGCGCTTTATCCAAGGCGTAGCAAATCGTGAAGGTGAGCTATTGATTCTGGTTGATCTAAATAAGCTGCTTAACGATGATGAGTGGGATGAAATTAACAGTATCTAATGGTTAATTTAATCCTGTTACCCTGGCTGCTGAATGCTTTGCTATTTATTTTGCTGTTGTTGCTGTGGTTATATTGTCGGCAACAGTGGCGAAAACAGCAAGATTTAGTCACGTTGCTTAGTCGGCAGTTTGAGGCGAGTCAGCAGCAAAATAGTGTCAGTCACATTGAAACCGAAGAACTTCGCGCCGGTGTCATCGGTGTTGGTCAAAGCGTGTTAGATTTGCAAGAACAGTTTCAGCATCTAACTGAACAATTAGTGCATTTAAAAGAGCAGCAACAAGCTTTTGCGCTTAGTGATCCTGAAAGTAAAATTTACAGCAGAGCCATGAAAATGGTTGAGCTGGGTGCCGATTTGGAAGAGATTATTCGTGAGTGTGAGCTGCCTCGGGCTGAAGCAGAGCTACTTTACAATCTTCATCAGCAAAAAAGCGTTAAATAATTCATGGCTAAATTACCTGAGCAAACCGCTACAGCCCTAAAATATGATGGTAAAACTGCCCCTGTGATAGTGGCTAAAGGGCACGGGCAGTTAGCGGCGGATATTATCGCCTTAGCCAAAGAGCATGGTGTGTTGATCCACGAGGATGCCGAGCTGACTAAACTACTGAGTCAGTTGCAATTAGGTGAGCAAATTCCGCGGGAACTTTATTTAATTATTGCTGAACTAATCGCTTTTTCTTATGTACTGCAAGGCCAGTTTCCTGATAACTGGCATAATATTCATCAACGTATCGATCTAAAAACCTAACAAAATCATTAAGCCAAGTAACTTAGCGGTTCCTCTACCGCTGATGCAACTTGGCTGATTTAGCAAGTCCTTGCGTAACAACCTATGATTACCAGAGCGAGTTCACTAAGCGCGAAGTCTGATCCGGTTGATCTTGTAATAACCAATCACAGATGGCGGCAGCAACATTAGGATAGTGGATAGTATTGCTAAGCCGTGGGCCATTTAACCAATCCGCAATCACTTTAGTACTTAGTTGATTGGCTCGGCTAGCGAGTTTGAGTTGCGTTAACGCCAGCGCATTAGATTGTTGCTCCATCTGCCCTTGTAAGGGCTTAACCATAATATGCTTTTGTAATTGTAGTGCTTCACTGATTAATTCAAAACCAGCATTGCTGAGTACAGCTTCACTTTGCAGTAAAGCTGTTTTAAAAGCCTGTAATGAAGGCGGTTGGGTTTGAATATGCCCGAGCTGCTGTGAGCTTAAACCAGGACCGAAAATACTAAAACTGAACTCTTTCAGAGGGTTAAGTAAACGAATAATCTGCTGCTGATCTTCAAAAGGCAAATAGACGAGCACGTGTTTTGCTATTGGCTCCAGCTGTGACGAGGGTAAATCAATAATAGGCGGCAGTATCGGTTGGTCAAAATGATGCCAGTGCAAGCCAAGCGAATAGCTCGCCGGTGCAAAGTGACGAAACACATTGCGGCTTAGCAGGTTGGCATTTTCCATCGGGATCTTATGCAAAAAAGCATACTGATGCCCAATCGCAATGCAGGTTTTTCCTTGACGCTTAGCGGCCCAAGCACTGATCGGTTCGAAGTCGGTGAGGATTAAATCATAGTTGCGAACATCCAGTGTGCGAATATCTCGCCACAATTCCCCCAGGTTTGCCTGCTTAGCACTTTGCCAATAATTGACACTGCCTGCTTCAGTGACAAAGGTCAAACCGCGGCGCAGCTGAAACTGCCCAAATTGCTGCATATCAAAAAATTGTTCTGCAGGGCGGCCTGAAAACAGGAAATCAACATTGACCCCAGCCTGGCGAAACTGCTTCTCCATCGCTCTGGCACGACTTATATGACCATTTCCTGTTGCTTGTACGCCATAGAGAATCCGCATGCTTTACTCCGCTTAATCCGTTGCTGGTTGCTGCCAAACCAGTACTTTAAAATGTTGTCGACACATTGAAACATAACTTTCATTGCCCCCAATTTGCACTTGAGATCCGGCTCTTGCCGCATTCCCATGCTCATCTAACCGCACCACAAAGTTTGCTTTGCGGCCACAATGGCAAATGGTTTTCAGCTCTATCAACTTATCGGCCCATGCTAATAAGGCTTGGCTACCCGCGAAGGTTTCTCCTAAAAAGTCCGTGCGTAAGCCAAAAGCTAACACGGGCACTTTTAGACTATCCACCACATCGGTTAACTGCCTAACCTGTAACTTACTTAAAAACTGTGCTTCATCTAACAACACACAATCTAAGCCGTTTTGCGCCTTTAGCTGGCTGATATGTTTAAAAAAATCAAAATTTTCATCAAAAATATGCGCATCCATCGCCAGCCCAATCCGTGAACTGACTTTACCCAGCCCGAAGCGGTTATCTAATGCCGCGGTATAGATCGCGACCGTCATCCCTCGCTCTTGATAGTTATATGCACTTTGTAATAACGAGGTGGATTTACCTGCATTCATCGCTGAATAATAAAAATATAATTGTGCCATTTTCTACACTCTCTGATTTCGGACGGCACAGTATAACTGAAAAAGATAGAGGATTAAGATGACAGTAGTAAGACAGACTGCGCGAAATTGACTTGCTGCTTTAAGC
Organism: uncultured Rheinheimera sp.; assembly: GCA_964577005.1. Lineage (GTDB taxonomy): Bacteria > Pseudomonadota > Gammaproteobacteria > Enterobacterales > Alteromonadaceae > Alishewanella. Next base: position 14,661 of record CAZNXI010000003.1, on the reverse strand, counting down.
TAGTTATTTGGTGAGGTGTAACGGCGTTGCTAAGTAGTAGCGCGAAGCAGCCGTTAAGGCTGCTTCAGACAGAGCGAGTCAGTGACTACGTTTATTGGTGCTTGTTTTATCTTCCGCTTTAAGGGAGGGCTCTTCTGCCTTTTTATTGGAGGTATTCACTTTAGCGGCCGTGACCACAGGGAAAAAAAGATTAAGTGGGTTTTGTTTCACTTGCTCCACAACACTTTTTAGGAGTAATGAAAACTGACCAATACGGGTTCCTCTAGCACGCAATGCCACGGTCAGTGCCAATGTAAAACTGACCCATAAATTGACAAAGCCGATGAGTAATACCATCGCCAGATAAAACAAGAAATGGATAGGACCCAATCCGCCGCTTACGGTGCTATAGCCTAAGTTAGCAGAGGCAAAAGCCACGTGCCGAATATCTAGCGGGATATCCAATAAATAGCCAAGATAGCTGGTCATTCCAAGCAAAATACCAAAGATAAAGTTACCGGCAAAAGCCCCGTAATTATCATGCCAATAATTTGCTAAGGCTTGACGGTAACGATCTGCTAAGCACTTTTTTAACAGTGGATGGTGATATAAGCGTGCTTTAAGATCCAAATAGTTGGCACGATTTTCAAAAAAACCAGCAATAATACCTGAACAAAATAACCAAACGCCGGCAATCGCCGCAAAAAACAATGCGCCATGCCAAGGGGCGATGGCCTCGAGTTGATAATTAACTGACTGTTCATCTAATAAGGGTGTGTGTTGCCAAAACCAAAATGCTAGGGCAATCATAGAGGCGGTTAATACTGCGACACTGACGTTCCCCCAAACTGCGGCCCACTGTGAACGATTCACATCTAACAGCAAGGAAGCGAGCTTTTTATGCGCGGCGCGTCCATTTTCACCTTTTTCCACTTCCGCTGCGAAACTGGCTGCGGTCATGGCGGGTTGCTTGGTCGCCACAGTAAGGCCAAGAATATGAATCAATACAAAGCCGAGCCCATAGTTTAAACTCACTAAGATAGCGTTACTTAGCGGCGCAAGCAGTAAACTTTCAATATAAATTTTTACCAGCGCCATACAGGCAATAATAACGCCTGCGCCCGCAGCAGAGGCAAACAGCCTTAAATATTGTGTTTTGTCGCGCGCGATATAATGTTCACCATGGCTACTCTTATTTACACTAATACTTTTCGATAATAACTGAGTACTACTACGCCAGAGTGCGCGTACACTCTTTTTTTCGCGACTTGTATCAAGTAGTTGTTCAGTTAACTGTAAACTTAACTGACGTAATGACAGCGCCTGCTCGGCAGTAATCAAGCTAACCAATTGTTCAATACGGTTTAAGGTTTGCTCTAAGCGTTCCAATAAATGTGCCACTGACACAGAACTGCCTGCTGCGGCAGCGCGCCGTCTTAAACGATCTATTTGCTCATAGCATTGCGCAACCATCACTTGATAGTGTGCGGCATCATAAGCGGGCAGTTCTGGCTGTTGCTGGCGCTTTTTAGTCTGCTCCACCAACAGATTTAATTCGCGGTGTAGGGCAATGAAAGCCGAATCAATATGGTTAAGCCTTTTATCAAGCCGCATCAAATCCGGTTCCATTTCCTCTGCAGCAATCCAAACACTAAGCATCTCCAAGGCACATAATGCTTCTTCCTGTAAATGTTGCTCAAATTGCTGCAGTGGCTGCGCGGAGACGACACTTAAAAAATACTCGGCAAACACCACAAATTGACTTTGGCCTGCTTCGAGCTCATCATCGGTAAAGCGAATTTCCTTAAATGCCTCGGCGAGTACATCTTTTAATTCGGTTAAGTCACGTGGTGCGGGCATGACTTTTTCATAGAGTCGGCTAGACAACTCGCGCAAGAAACCACGTCTTGAAAACACGCCTAAGCTCACTAAGGCAGGATAAAGGTGGACAGTGCATAGCCAGTTAAAAAGAGTATCCGCAATTTGTTGGCCAAGTTGTGGATGGTGCTGCAGTGTCTCTAACAGCTTTCTACTGCGTTGATTCCGCTCAAAACTAAAGCGCGATTCATGCAGCCAGTTGATCAACTGTTTTACCAGCACGAGACCCTCTTTTTCTACAGCAAGCTGGCGCACTAACATCAGCGCATTTAATTTATCCATAGTTTCCTCAGCTAAAATGATACAGCGCTATAGGCGTTTTACCTGAAAAAAGGCATACTGCCAAGCTAGTAGATGAGGCTGCGAGAGTGAAACACAATGGAAAAATGGTTATTAGTGACAGTTTTTGCCCAGATTCTTTTAACCAGCTGGGTGATGGTATTGATGGGACAGCGTCGTTTTAAAGCTGCCAAGCAGAAACAAATCAGTATGGCGGCTTTTCAAACGATGAATTTGACGGGGGCAGACGAACAGGTGATTGCCACCGGCAGAAATTTTGATAATCAGTTTCAAATGCCGCTGCTGTATCTTTTTGCGGTACTGTTTATGCTGCAATTAGGGCTAAGTGATCTCACTTTTGCGTTGCTTGGCACAGTCTTTATTGTATTACGCTATTGGCATACCTTTATTCATATTGGCAGCAATGCGTTAAAAGCGCGTTTCCGAGTATTCTTGCTTGGATGTGTTGTGCTATGGGTGATTTGGATCCGCTTATTGGTTTTGGCTTTGTTGCAATAATAACCCAGTATCGCTTTGGCTAGTCCTAGGATTTTAATCTTGAGACTGGCCTTTCCCGATATTTACAAAAACTAATATTTTTATTCACGTAACCCCTTTTTGCTGGCTCAAACGTCTTATTTTAGAGCATCAAAAAGGAGCCTTACCATGTTTGCTAATCACTATGTCAATCAAAACACGTTAATACCCCAGTTTTTAAGGTTGCTGAGCAGTGCATTACTGGCCAGCCTGATAACCTTGGTACTTTTCAGCTTGATGAAACTGTTAATCACGCCAGCGCATGATCGTTTAATTGTGGATAAGCGAGAGTTTCCTGTCATTGAATTGTTTATTCCCCCCGAAGAGACTCCGCCAGATACTCGCAGAGTGCTGCCACCAAAACCGGAACTTGTACCACCCAAGATGACATTAAATCATTTGGATCCCGTTGATAGCAGCCAAAATACCATAACGCATACCTTTACCCCCGATTTAGGGATAACGTTACAGGGGCCGAATTTAAACACGGGTATGCAAAATACGATGGCAACACCGATAGTTCGGGTTGAGCCTCGTTTCCCAATTGAAGCAGCACGGCAGGGTATCAGTGGCTGGGTCAAGCTTGCGTATAGTATTGATGAAACCGGTAGTGTGATGGATATCAGTATCATCGCGGCAGAGCCGAAAAATATTTTTGATAAAGAGGCGATTCGGGCCCTACGTCGTTGGAAATATCAGCCACAATTAGTGGAAGGGCAACCGGTTAAACAAACGAACCTGCAAGTGCAACTGGATTTTCAGCTGCAGCAAGACTAGTCCTGCTTTAGGTTTAAGGAGTTTTTATGGCATTTTCCGCTTTGTTCGCCAGCTATTCAAGTCATGCGACTTCTGCTGAAGCCTTGTTACGCGGCTTTAGTCGCACCGGCGAGCGTGCGTATTTAGCTAAATTAATTGCCCAATGTGGGGATGATTTATATTACTTTTTGCTAAAACAGTCTGATGCCAAAATGGCGGAAGAGGTTTGTCAACAAAGCTGGTTAAAAGTCATGGAGATGCACCATAGCTTTCAGGGCCGCAGTAGCTTTAAAACTTGGCTCTTTACCATTGCGCGCCATTGTTTGTTAGATGAGCTTCGCCGGCAACAGCGCTGGCAGGCGATAGCGAGCGAAGATGAGCTTGTGGCTGTTGATGATGTGCTGGCAAAGATAAGCCAGCAACAGCAACAATTGGTTTTTGAAGAGCAGCTTAAACTGCTGCCGTTTGCCCAGCGCGAAGCCTTAATTCTGCAGTTAGAGGGGTTTTCGCTAGCTGAAATAGCGCAAATCACGGCACAACCAGACGAAACCATAAAAAGCCGGCTTCGGTATGCTCGGCAATTTTTGCAACAGTTTTGCGGGGGGAAATCATGACTAACCAGCAAAAAGAGCAGGCGGAGTTTGAACAGCAACTTCGGCAAGCCTATCAACATAGTAAAGCGCGTCATACATTGCCTGCTGCGTTAAGAAAGTCTATTTTACAAGCGCATGCCAGTAAGCAACCACGCTCTTACCAGCGTTGGCTGCGTCATACCCAGCTGGCGCTGGGCAGTGTTTTTTTAGCCGTACTGGGTTACCTATTGATGCAACCCATCAGTGTTCCTTCTTACCACATCGTGGTCAGTTATAATGACAGTGCAATAGAAACAGAAAATCATCGTTTAACATTACGCTCAGTGCCTGCACTGATGGCCTCTTTTGCTGTAGACGAAAATCAACAGCGCTATCAGCAAATGTTGCAAGCGCAGCATAATCTTAGTCAGTTTTATGCAGAGCAAGGTGTGTTGCAAAGAAAGCAGAAATATTGGCAAATCACCTTGTGTAATGCGCAGGTTGTTACGCTTGATGATAATTTACTGCAGCAGTTGCTTCATCAAGGAATAGTGCAGCAACAAACTGAACTCGCACAAAGTATCCAGTTGTATCGGGGGGCAGCAGGCCAGATTCTAGCCATAAAGCCAGTAACTGGGTTAAAGCAGTGCTCAATAAGTTGAAATATTGGGGTTTCGTTGCAATAATGCACGAGATTGCAATAAAGGCGTATGCGTGCCGAAGAGGGTTGTCATGTTGTTAAAAGCACTATTCTTGATCGGTATTTTTAGTTTGTCTTTTGTGCAAGCCAGAGAAGTCACGCCCGCTCAACTTGATGCGTTCAAAGCCCATTTTGAAACGGTGTTAGCAGAGCAAAATATTCCGGGAGCCGCTTATGCGGTTGTGTATAAAGATCGGATTATCAGTGCCAGTGGCTTTGGTGTTAGAACGGTAGGTTCTAGTGATCCTGTTGATGCCTATACGGTATTTCGTATTGCGTCAGTATCGAAAACCTTTGCCGGCGGTTTAGCCAGTATTTTAGCCTCTCAGGGGCATTTTCGTTGGGATGATCCTGTAACGCGTTACTTGCCTGAGTTTTCATTTAAAACGCGCAGTTACAATAATAAGTTAAAAATTGAACACCTGCTTGCGCAGAGCACCGGTGTAATTGCGAATGCCTACGATAACTTAATCGAAGCTAATTTAGATCAGTCGCGTATTTTACCGCATTTTCAAAAATTAGATCCCTTATGTGCGCCAGGGCGCTGCTATGGGTATCAAAATGTGTTATTCAGTTTAATTGAACCTATTATTGAACAAACGACTTCGCAAGATTATGCCAGTTTAATGCAGCAGAATATCTTTGAACCTTTACAGATGCCAACCGCTTCAATAGGACTGGCCGCCTTTTTAAACTCTGAAAATCGAGCATTACCGCATGTAAAAGCGCGAGGTAAATGGCATCCTCGTAAGGTTAACGAAAGCTATTACCGTTTTGCGCCGGCAGCCGGTGTTAATGCCAGTGCCGTTGATTTAGGCTACTGGCTGATTGCGCAACTTGGCTATAATCCAGACGTATTAAACGAAGAGCACTTACAGCAAATTACCAATAAACGCGTACGAACGGTGCGTGATTTGCGTCGAAGATTATGGCGGG
>CAZNXI010000003.1:0-9014 GCA_964577005.1 uncultured Rheinheimera sp. | reverse complement strand
TTATGCACTGGGGTGGCGAGTATATCAGTTTGGCCAAGAGCAACTAATTTATCACGGTGGCTGGGTTGAAGGCTTTAGAGCTGAGCTAGCTTACTCTAGAGATCGCGAGTTGGGCTTGGTCATCTTACTAAATGCGGAGTCAAATGTGGTGGCTGAGTTGAGTACGCATTTTTGGTCAACCATGTTTACTGCACTACAACAGCAAGACAAAGCAGCAGCTTATGCTAGCTGTCAATTGCCCGTTATCGCTGCTAGTAGTAACTGCTAAAGGCGCTTTTGGTACAAATCGAAATAAAAATCACATTGTATGGCGGGCTTACTATTAATAAAGTGGGCTCGTGTTTCCTCGTTGAACTTCCAGCCCAGTGGCACCATCGTAATCAGGTGGTTTAAATCTGCAGAGGTTAACTCTGACAAGGTAAAGCTTAGCTGCTGACGTTGTAAATGCTCAAAGCCCGTCAGCTCGGCAATCTCGCTGCTGTGTAACTTCACTTCGTCATAAAGTGCCTGTTTAATTTGCAGTAAGTGCTCTGGAGCGGGGGTTACTGTTAGTAAGTAACCACCCACTTTTAATACTCGTTGCAGCTCACTGAGTAGCGAGGGCGCATAAATTCGCACTATGGCATCAAATTGCTCAGCCGCAAAGGGCAGCTGATAAGCACTGGCGACTGCAAAATGCGCTTGAGGATAATGCTTGGCGGCAAAGCGGATAGCTGCTTTGGAAATATCAATACCATGGAGTTGTTGCGGGGCAAGTTGTTGCTGCAAGATACCACTGTAATACCCCTCGCCACAGCCTAAATCGAGCAGTTGCTGTGGCTGAAGTGCGCGGAGCATCGCCGCGGTTTGCTCTGCAACCCTGGCATACCAACCGGCTTGTAAAAAAGCACGGCGTGCCTGCATCATCTCGCTGTTATCGCCCGGATCTAGCGATTTTTTCTGCTGTACTGGTAGCAAATTAACATAGCCCTCTTTTGCCTGATCAAAGCTATGCTTATTAGCACATTGATATTGACGTTGGTTAAACGCAAGTGGTAATTGGCAAAGCGGGCAAAGATACATGCGGACACCGAAACAGAAAAAACGCTATTGTAGCAGCAGGCAAGCTTTCGCTGCAAAGCCTTGGTATACTTAGTGCGAATTGTTTTTGGGGGTACTATGCAAGACGTTGAACTTTGGTCGTTGGATGAGCTATGCGATCACGCTTTTGATATATTTGAAGAGTTAGCGGTAGATAATCTGTCAGCAGAAGATTATCAGCTGTATCAACAGCATTATGAGAGCCGTGGCTATGCGGATGTGCTACCGCCAGGCGAGGGCTGGGAAGAGCTGGCAACACAAGACCTAGATCCAGAGCTGCATTTTGAAGTGCAAATTGGTTTAACTGCTGAACAAGGCGAAGCGGATAGGGTGTTAGCCCGTATTCTGCTTAGTAGAGAAAAAGATGAAAGTCTGTGTCATGCCTTATGGCGCGGCCAGTAATTAGCCCCTACTTTTACGTTTTGTAAGCTACCGACGATTACAAACTTAGGAGATTGTCATGTTGCTTAATGCTAAACAGAGTCAGGTTTTACTAATTGATATCCAAAGCCGTTTAGCACCGGCAATCTTCGACAGTGCTGCCGTAAGTCAGGCCGCAGCCTGGGTTTTACAAATTGCCAGTTTATGTGAAGTGCCGGTAATGGCCACCGAGCAATATCCAAAGGGCTTAGGGCATACGTTACCGGCTTTGCTTGAGTTGTTACCAGAACAGGCGGTTTTTGAAAAAATTCATTTTAGTGCGCTGCGCGAAAGCAATATTGCTGAAGCGATAGCTGCGCGAGCGCGGCCACAAATCGTGGTGCTAGGCACCGAAAGCCATGTTTGTGTGTTGCAAACCGTAATGGATTTATTGGCCGCAGATTATCAAGTCTTTGTTGTTGCTGAAGCCGTAGGTTCACGGACAGTAGAGAATAAACAGCTGGCGCTTAGTCGGATGCAGCAAGTCGGGGCGGTCATTATCAGTCAGGAAATGTTAGCCTTCGAGTGGTTGGAGCGCGCCGGAACGGAAGTGTTCCGGCAGATCAGTAAAGGTTGGATCAAATAATCGGCTATCACTCGGCGACTAACTGGCTGATCTGATAGCTACTTGCCGTTGTGCCAAGTTGTTGCTGTACTTCAGCCAGCGCTTGTTCCAGTTCAGTCGCTAGCGTGTAGGGTGGATTAATCACCAGCATACCGCTGCCCGTCATACCGTGGCCGCTGCTATCGGCATGCAGGTTAAATTCAATCCGCAGCTGGTTTTTAATGCCGGTTGCCACAATAGCGGCAATAAAGGCTTCGATAGCCCTGCGTTCAATCACCGGATACCAAATAGCATAGGTGGCTTGTGGCCAGCGTTTATAAGCGTCAAGCAAGCCAGTAACGAGATCCTGATATTCGGTTTTAAGCTCATAAGGGGGATCTATCAGCACTAGGCCGCGCTTTACCAAAGGTGGCAGCATCGCCTTAAAACCGGCATACGCATCTGTATTTTCGATACGGGTATAGCGGCGTTTTACAAACTGACTTTTTAAGATCGGGAAGTCAGTAGGATGCAGTTCAGTGGCTTGCAAGTGATCCTGCTCACGCAGCATTAGCGCGGCTATTTTTGGTGAGCCTGGGTAAAAATTCAGCTCGTTATCTGGGTTTGACTGTTTAAGCAGCGTCAGGTATTTTGCTAACACGGTACTTTGCGGCTGATACTGCCAAAGCTTAGCAATACCGTCTTTAAACTCTGCAGTTTTTAGCGCATGTTCGCTTTGCAAACTATATAGCCCAGCACCCGCATGGGTATCGTGATAACACAATGGCTTATCTTTTTTTAGCAAGTAATCTAAGATCGCGACTTCTGTCAGGTGTTTTACCACATCGGCATGATTGCCGGCATGATAGCTGTGACGATAGCTCAGCATGGGGAAGGCCTTTCTCTACAATTTTTCAGGCGCCAAGGATACTGCGTTAGTTGAAAAACACAAGTATTGTTGCCCTGTAGCTGGTAAAATCCGCCTTAATTTAGCAATATCCGCCTTAGGGTAATTTTAGGAAAGCGTATGTCTCAACACCGGCCAAAAGGCGCTAAAGCTGCCAACCCTTTACAAAAGCCTTGGGCTAAAACCGCAAAAACCGCCGCTAACACTAAGCAGCGCAGTAATGCGAGTGCAAAACCGCAGCCAGCGAAGCCAATGAAAGCGGTGCTAGAGGATGAAAGCAAAGTGTATGGCGAAAATGCCTGCCGAGTGCTTTTTACGCAAAGACCCGAAGCGATAGTGCGGCTTTATATCGCAGATAAGCTTGCGCCGAAGTTTGCTGATGTTATGAAGTATTTAGCAGCGGCTAAAAAAGCCTATCATGTGGTGGATGAAGCAGAGCTTGAGAAAATAGCCGGTAGCCAACACCACGGTGGCATAGTGTTGCTGGTTAAGCGTAAGCCGATACCAAGTTTAGCTAATTATTTAAACCAAAAGGGCAATAAGCGCGATTGCTTACTGGCTTTGGATGGCGTGGGTAACCCGCATAATTTAGGGGCGATTACTCGTACCTGTGCGCATTTCGGTATTACTGGCGTAATTATGCGTGAGCCACAATTGCTGCACTCCGGTGCTGCGCTGCGCACGGCGGAAGGCGGTGGTGAGTTTGTTGAAGCCCTTAAATGTGATGATATGCCACTGGCGCTGCGGTTATGTAAAGAAGCAGGCTATACGCTGGTAACCACTTCCAGCCATGGCGGGCAATCGCTTTATCAAACGGCGTTGCCAGAGAAAGTGGTGATCGTATTTGGTGAAGAGATGTTTGGCGTGTCGAAGAACGTGGCTAAGGCAGCCGATATTGCGCTACAAATTCCCGGTACGGGTAAGGTAGAGTCGTTAAATGTCAGCGTCGCAGCCAGTTTGATTTTGGGTGAATGGTACCGCCAGCAACAGCGCTAAGCTAAATCGGTTAGGGCAGCAGTCTGCCCCTAAGCGGGGGCACTAGCTCCACGCCTGCAGGCGCTTCGATACTTAAAAACTGAAAACGCGGAATAAGCTCGCCAGCAATCTCGACATTTTCTATAAACATGCTGGCAGGGCGAGCCCACAGGCCGTAATCACCGTAAAGGGCCCGATACAACACCAGCCACTCTAGCGTTTCACTATGCTGCGCCAACGCCTCAACTTGGTAGTAACGGCCTTTATAGTGCTGATAGAACCCCAATATGATATCGGGTTTAATCGCGTTGTTCATACCAGCCCTCAAAGATAATTTGCGCCGATAGGCTGTCGACTTTATCTTTACTGAGATTACGATAGCCGCCTTCAGCAAATAAACGGCTGCGCGCATCAGCGGTAGAAAGTCGCTCGTCATGCAAGCTCACCGGTAAACCAAAGCGGCCATGTAAGCGGTTGGCAAATTTACGGGTGCGAACGGTAAACTCCTGTTCACTGCCATCCATATTTAGCGGTAAGCCGACCAGCAACAGCTGTGGTTGCCAGTCTTTTATCAAGCGTTCAATTTGCTCCCATTCTGGAATACCATCACGGGCTTTTAATGCCGGTAACAGGGTAGCGCTGCCGGTGAGTTCCGAACCAACAGCGATGCCGATACTTTTAGTGCCATAATCAAAACATAAAATGGTGCGATGTTGCATTAAGCGTGACCCGCCTCACTGGTTAATTGCCAAGGTTTAATCCCCATAGTGGCGGTAGCCGATTGCCATTTTTCGGCATGGGTTAAGTCAAAGAGAATATGGTTATCCGCAGGGATCACCAGCCAGCTGTTATCAATAATCTCTTGCTCTAATTGTCCAGCCGTCCAGCCGGCATAGCCCAGTGCCAGAATAAATTTTTCTGGCGCGCGCTCGGTGGTCAGATCAATTAAAATATCTTTTGAAGTGGTGACCATTAAATCATTTTCCAGCAACATACTGCTATGATAGCCGGACTTTGCCGTATGCAGTACAAAGCCGCGATCGCTTTGCACTGGGCCACCGGCACACACATTAATTGCGGCCGCTGGACTTTTTGCATCGTAGGCGATTTCCAGTTGTTCCAATAGCTCGGCTATTTTTACATTCAGTGGATGATTGATAACAATCCCCATAGCGCCTTCTTCGTTGTGTTCACAAATATAGGTCACACTACGTTTAAACATGGGATCGTCTAATGCTGGCATCGCAATTAAAAAATGGTTCTGAAATCCTTGCATACAACCTCCGCTAGAAACTATTACGATAAGCTTACTGCGTTGAGCGTGCTGCCAGGCGCTGTTCAATGGCGTCAAACAACATGCCGGTAATACTGACTGGGAAAGCCGCTTCAATTTCCCGAATACAGGTTGGACTAGTCACATTGATTTCAGTTAATTTATCGCCGATCACATCCAGACCCACGAAGATTAACCCTTTTGCTTTTAAAGTAGGCCCTATCGCCCGGGCTATTGCCCAGTCAGAATCAGACAAAGGCCGTGCTTCACCACGACCGCCTGCTGCCAAGTTACCACGCGTTTCACCGGATGCGGGGATCCGTGCTAAACAGTATGGCACAGGTTCACCGTCAACCACCAAAATACGCTTATCGCCATCTTTAATTTCCGGAATAAAGCGTTGCGCCATGGCATAGCGCTGACCATGTGCGGTCAGAGTTTCAATAATGACACTCACATTGGCATCATCCGGTTTTAAGCGGAAAATAGAGGCACCACCCATGCCATCCAGCGGTTTTAAAATAACATCTTGCTCTTGCTGGTAAAAGGCTTTTAAACGGCCAGCATCACGGCTAACCAAGGTTTTTGGCGTATATTGGCTAAACCAACTGGTATACAGCTTTTCATTGGCATCGCGCAGGCTTTGCGGTTTGTTAATAATCAGAGTACCTGCATCTTCGGCCCGCTCTAGCATATAGGTAGCGTAGATATATTCGGTATCAAACGGCGGATCTTTGCGCATCAATATTACTTGCAAGTCACTCAAAGCTATATCTTGCTCACCGTTAAATTGATACCAGTTGGTATGATCTTGCTGCACCTGAAGCATTTTGGTGCGGGCGCGCGCTTGGCCCTCTAACAAATACAAATCGGCCATTTCCATGTAATGGATTTCATAGCCGCGCGCTTGTGCCTGTAACAGCATGGCAAAACTGGAATCTTTTTTAATGTTTATCTGGCTGATGGGATCCATCACAATCCCAAGCTTAATGTTGCTCATTGTTATCCTTAGGCAAGATCGCCAAATTGCAATTGCAGAGCACTGATTGCGGTTAATGCCGCCGTTTCGGTGCGTAAAATACGAGGCCCTAGCTGAATACCCTTAAAACCCGCACTGGCGGTAATGGCTACCTCATGCTCGGTAAAGCCCCCTTCTGGGCCAATAACTAAACGAATCGCCAACGCGGGCGCTAAAGTCTTAATGGTGGCGCTAGCACGCGGATCCAAGGTAAGGGCTAATTCTTTTGTTGGTTGCGCTAACCATGCTGCCAAGTTTATCGCTGGATGTACGGTAGGCACCACGCTGCGGCCACTTTGCTCGCAGGCGCTAATGGCAATTTTTTGCCATTGTTCGTTACGTTTTGCTAGGCGCTCGCCGTCTAGTTTAACGCCACAGCGCTCAGTGAACAGGGGGGTAATTTCAGTTACACCCAGCTCAACGGCTTTTTGAATGGCAAAGTCCATCCGATCACCGCGTGAGATGCCTTGACCCAAATGAATACGTAGCGGCGACTCTACTGGATTCGCCGCAAGCGTTTCTACCTGCACCTGCACCTGTTTTTTACTCACCTCGGTAATAGTGACGGCATAGTTATTACCATCGCCATTAAACAGTTGCAGCGGTTGGCCCGTTTGCATCCGCAATACTCTGCCGACATGATTGGCGGCATCATCATCTAATAACAAAGTAGAACCTAATTGTATTGGCTTGGGGTGATAAATTCGAACAGTTCGCATGGCGTTTTCAGTAAGAGTTAAAAAGTGGATAGTAGCAGCTTTTTGCTGCTGATGAAAAAGGGCCACTTGGGCCCTTGGTAATTTTTTGCCTACTTGTAACGGGCTATTTTCTTAACTCACTCGCTTAGCGAGCGGGGATATAGTCGTAAGAGGCACCTAAGCCCAGCGGGATATCTAAGGCCCAGAAACCCAGCAAAAAGGCCGTCCACAGCACTAACATGGCTATAGAATAAGGCAGCATTAACGCGACTAGTGTACCAATACCACTATTTTTCACATATTTTTGGCAGAACACGACGATCAATGGGAAGTAGGGCAGTAATGGCGTGATGATATTGGTAGAGGAATCCCCAACGCGGTAGGCCGCTTGGGTTAGATCAGGAGAAATCCCTAGTTCCATTAACATTGGCACCATAATAGCACCAATTAGCGCCCATTTTGCTGAAGCAGAACCGACCACTAAATTAACAAAACCTGATAAAAACACGATACCCACCAAAGTCATGGCCAGTGGTAATCCCATCTCTTTTAACGCATTAGCACCTTTTACTGCCATTAATACGCCAAGGTTTGATTGCGCAAAAGCATATAAAAATAAGGCACAGAAAAATGCCATAACAATATAGTAACCCATACCACTCATGGCATGGCTCATACCGGCAATAACATCACGATGCGTTTTTACTGAGCCAGAAACGTAGCCGTAAACAATGCCTGGTACTAGAAAGAAAACAAAAATTATCGTAACAATCGACTTCATTAACGGCGCGGCAGCCGTGAGTAAGGGGCTGACGCCTGGTAAAACATCTTCTGGTTTTGCCGCCCAAGGCGTGCTTTCAGGAACAACAATGCTTAATACTAACAAACCAACTACGGCAAACATTGATAGACCAGCCGCTCTTAAACCACGTCTTTCATTAGGTTTTAAGGCATCCATACTGACCATTTGTGAAGTGTCACCGTCAACCTTTGTCGATTTTAAACGTGGCTCTATTACTTTATCCGTCAAAAACCAGCCAATTACCACAATTAGAAGCGTGGAGGCAGTAGTGAAAAAGTAGTTGTTTAATGGATTGACTATAACTGTTGGGTCTAAAATTTGAGCAGAGGTTTGAGTTAACCCTGCGAGTAAAGGATCTAAACTTGATGGTAAGAAGAAAGTTGCAGAGAAACCACCAGAGACACCAGCAAAAGCTGCGGCAATACCTGCTAAAGGATGGCGTCCAGCTGCATAGAAAATAACGGCACCAAGTGGTACGACTAAAACATAACCTGCATCAACAGCAACATGGCTTAATACACCTACAGCAATTAATACCGGAGTAAGTAACAATCTAGGTGTTACGTTTAAAATTGAGCGTAAACCGGCATTAATAAAGCCTGTGTATTCAGCAACACCCAAACCTAACATGGCCACCAGTACTACACCCAAAGGTGGAAAAGTAACAAAAGTATTGACGATATTAGAGGTAAAGTTGGTTAAAGCATCGCCAGATAACAAATTGATAATTTGGATGGTTTCGCCTGTTCTTGGATTCACTTCAGAAAAGCTAACCCCTGATAATAACCATGACAATAACCAGACTATCCCCATTAACAGCGCAAATAATACCGCCGGATCGGGTAATTTATTACCCACCACCTCAATGGTATTGAGCGCACGATTCATCCAGCCATTTTCTTTGGCTGCAATTTGTTCAGACATAACAGATCCTTTTTCTTTTTTATTGTGTTCTCACATTTAGCATGAGAGACCCTGGATGGTACAGCTTAACAATAATCATACACAAAACTGTGCTGCAGTTAAGCGACAATTTTGCTCATTGACAAATTAACATAACAAAAAGGAGAGCTAGGCTCTCCTTTGATGGCTATTTAAACAAGCCGCTTATTTAGCATACTGACGCAGCAGCTCAGCTTTGTCGGTTTGCTCCCACGGGAACTCATCACGGCCAAAGTGACCATAGGCCGCTGTAGGTAAGTAAATTGGGCGCTCTAGTTTTAACATTTCAATTAAGCCATAGGGGCGTAAATCAAAATGTTCACGTACTAACTTAATTAGCTCATCTTCAGACAGT